>PLNQ01000055.1 GCA_003141815.1 Acidimicrobiaceae bacterium
ACGTCACCTCGACTCTCGAGGCGGATCATTGACGCGCCACCGGCGAGTGCGCCTCGAAGAACTAGTTCGGCCGCCCCGGGCATCATCGTTGACCCGACGAAGGCCTGAACGGCGTGCGCCCACTTGTGATCGTTGCGGTGGAACGAAACGAGCGAAAGCAAATCATTGTCGTCGACCAGACCGTCGTCGTAGGTGGTCACGATGCCCAGTCCGGCGAAGTGAAGTTCGCCCATGAGTTCGGCGGAAGCTCCCGCGACGTGCGCGGGTTTGAGGGCACCGAGAGCGAGCGTGGCGTCGGCAACCATTGGCTCGCCGAGCACGTCTCCGGAGTCGGCGTCGACACCGGAAGGTAGGTCAACGGCGAGAACGAGCGTACCTGGCGCGACCGTCGGGGCGACGAACGGGCGCGTGCAACCGAGACCAAAGGCGGCGTCGACGACAAGGTCGTAGCCATCAAGTTGTGCCGGAAGATTGTTCCATTCGGCGATGTCGACGCGTGCGCCGCGGGCCTTTAACCACGTCGCCGCGACGCGTCCGTCCGCACCGTTGAGACCGGGACCAACGACGACGGCGACGCGCTTTCCGTAACAGGAGCGAAGAAGTCGCTGAGCCAGTAGGGCTACGGCCGTGCCGGCCAACTCGACGAGGGCGTCGACACCGCGCGCGGCGCTGGCCTCGGCGTCGGCCTCGCGCATCGCGGCAGTCGTCAAAATGGGAATCACGTGTCCTCCAACAACTGTCGCGTGACGGAACTAGGCAACGAGGCTTGCACAGTGCAGGCACTTCGTGGCCGCTTCGGGTAGATCGCTCGAAAGACACTCGGGACACGTCTTGGTCGGTGCCGGAGGCCCAAAGACGGAGGTGCCCTGTCGGGCCATGTACGAACGGTACGGCACGACGAGAACGAAGTAGACGACCGACATGAAGATGACGAAGTAGATGATCGCTGCGATGAATGTGCCTAGCGCGATGAACTGTCCGTTCAGAGTCCATCCGAGTCCTGGTCCCTTCGATGAATGTCCGGCCAAGGCGTTGATCAAGGGCGACACGATGGTGCTCGTGAAGGAATGGATCAGAGTACTAAAAGCAAGTGCCACGACCAAGCCGACCGCGATGATGATCAGGTCTCCTCGCATGAGGAAGTTCTTGAAACCCTTGAGCATGTTGTCTCTCTTTCGACGTGTGCTTCGACACTATCCAGTCCACTGTTCTCGAGCGAATGGCCAACGTGGTGCAGTGTTCGTGAAATCTCGGCTCACCTCGAACGCGATACGGAGGTGAGTTGTTGGCTACGACGTCGGCGTGACGATACTCGTGATCACGCTGACGATCTCGTGGGCGCTGGCGCCGGGACCAAAGACCGCCGCGATGCCGAGCGATTTGAGTTCGTCAAGGTCACGCGGCGGTACGATGCCGCCAAGGACGACGGGGATATCCGAACCACGCTCGCGCAACGCGTCCACCACGAGCGGGGCAAGCGTCATGTGCGCGCCCGACAACATCGAGAGACCGACCACGTCAACGTCCTCTTGGATGGCGGTTGACGCGACCGTCTCGGGTGTTTGAAAGAGCCCGGTGTAGACGACTTCCATTCCCGCGTCGCGCAGGAGTCGCGCGACGACCTTGATGCCCCGATCGTGACCGTCGAGGCCGACTTTGGCGACGAGTACGCGCACGTTCACAGTGAAGGCACTTCGACGTGACGACCGAAGACGCTCGCCAGCGCCGTCATCATTTCGCCGACCGTGGCGTACGTCTTGGCGGCGTCGATGAGGGAGGGCATGAGATTGACGTTGGGATCGCTCGCCTCGTGGCGAAGCCGCGCAAGGGCCTCTCGTACCTGCTCGCCGTCGCGGTCATGGCGAACTTTCTCGAGACGGCTGAGCTGCTTTCGCTCGTCTTCGTTCGTTATGCGAAGTGTCGCCATGTCGTCCTCGTCGTTGCCTTCAAGGAAGTTGTTTACGCCCACGACGACTCGCTCGCCGGAGTTGAAGGATCGTTCGAGCTCGTACGCCGAATCGGCGATGCGACCTTGGAACCAGTTCTCCTCGATGCCGCGTACGCAACCCTCGAGCATTGAGCCCTCACCCATCTTGGCGATTTGGGCGAAGATGACCTCGGCCTCACGTTCCATCTCGTCGGTCAACTCCTCGATGAACCACGATCCGCCGAGGGGATCGGCGACGTTGGTGACGTTGGTCTCGTGCGCGATGATCTGTTGAGTCCGTAGCGCGATGCGCGCGGCCTTCTCCGACGGCAGCGCCAGCGCTTCGTCCATCGAGTTCGTGTGCAGTGACTGAGTGCCGCCAAGGACGCCGGCCAGGGCTTCGATTGCGGTGCGCGCGATGTTGATCTCGGGCTGTTGTGCGGTGAGTGACACGCCAGCCGTCTGCGTGTGAAAACGAAGTTGCCACGAGCGCTCGTCCTTGGCGCCGTAGTGCTCCTTCATCCACTTTGCCCAGATCCTGCGCGCCGCACGATACTTGGCGATCTCTTCGAAGAAGTCGATGTGCGCGTTAAAGAAGAAGGACAGGCGCGGCGCGACGGCGTCGACGCCGAGGCCGGCCTGGCCCGCGAGTTCGACGTAGGCGAAGCCGTTCGCCAGCGTGAAGGCCAGTTCTTCCGCGGCCGTGGATCCGGCCTCGCGAATGTGGTAGCCCGAGACCGAAATCGAGTTCCACTTGGGCATCTCCGCGGCGGTGAAGGCGATGGTGTCGCGCACCAGACGCATGGACTGACGAGGGGGAAAGACGAACTCCTTCTGTGCTTGGTATTCCTTCAGAATGTCGTTCTGTAAGGTTCCGCCGAGACGCTCGCGAGAAACCCCTGCCTCTTCGGCCTGGGCGACGAAAAGGGCCAACATCACGGCGGCGGGCGAATTAATGGTCATGGAGGTGGTAATCGTGGCGAGGTCGATACCGGCAAAGAGGTCGCGGACGTCGGCGAGTGTGTCGATCGCCACGCCGCAACGTCCCACTTCGCCGAGGGACATCGGGTCATCCGAGTCCAGTCCTAAGAGGGTGGGCATGTCGAACGCCGTCGACAGCCCCGTGCCCCCGGAACGGATGATCTCTCGAAAGCGTGCGTTGGTGTCCGTCGCGGTGCCAAAGCCCGCGAACATGCGCATGGTCCAGAGTTTCGTGCGGTACATCGAGGAGTGCACGCCGCGGGTGTAGGGATAAACGCCGGGGAATTCGGCGTCACTCGGACCGTAAACTGGCGCGAGGGGAATGCCCGACATGGTGGTGAACTTGCCCGGTCGGATCGGTGCGGCGTGAAAGAGGCGGCGCCACCGCTCTTGGGCACTTTCCAAAGCCACGTCGTTACCTCCTCTATCGAGATTTCACTTCAAAGCCAGCATAGAGTTCGCTCAACGCCCGATTTTGTCGTGTAGGACGTTCACGGCTAACACCTCGTGGGACGACGAAGCCTCGTTGTACGCAGTCCGTGCCGACCCGAGGGAGTTGGAATTTCCTAGTGGTGCAATCGAAGGTAGATGAGTGAAAGCGCGAGGGCGAACGTGGCCCAACAGAGACCCCGCAGCGCCCGTTCGAGGGGCGCGAGCATCGACTCACTCGTGACGGGCGTCGTCGTTCCGTCGAGGAGTACTCGGACGCCGTTGATGGAAGAGGTTCGACGGCGAATGTCTCTCGCCGGTGACGAAAGCTCTCGCTGAGTTTGAGAGATGAAGGCCGCGAAGGCGCCAGCGAAGAGTGCGGAAACACTGACGTTGGCGTGCTGGGCGAAGTACGCGGTCAGGAGTGGGAACGCGCCCCATCCCAGGGCAAAGACGATGTCGGAGTGGAGTCGTCCATGGAAGAGTTCGAGGTTGTAGGCCAACGCGATCGTGACCCCCACCACGATGAAGAAGGCGAGATACGGGCTCACGAGAAAGAGTCCAACGACGCCGAGGGCGACGGCACCCCCGAAACCAACAGCCGAGGCCGCCACCAGCTGCCAGGTGGGAATCGAAGTCGAAAGGGGCCGTCCTTTGAGTTCGTCGAGGGCGTGTGCGCCAACGCCGACGGCGAGGAAGAAGGCCACCACCGTGAAGACGAGACGAACGGTGTTCACCGGACCGGCGAGGCAGGCGCCGATAATGACGAACGAGAGATGCAAGAGCGTGTACGGCGGGTGCAGGAGTGTCCACCACTCTCGTTGCCACGTTCGAGTGAGTATCTTCGGTTGTGCGTAAAAGGCCGGACCGCGCTCGGGTGTTTTCTTCTGAGTGAATTTGAAGATGGTCAACGTGCCCGGTAGCCCCACGTCACAATGCCGCCACCAAGACTCATCGATCGGTATTCCACGTGTTCGATACCCACGTGCTCCCACGCCCGCAGAAGCCAGTGCAAGGGATACTTCTTGTAGTGCGAGGAGATGCTCGGTCCGAGAAAGCGTCCTACTTCCCACCAACCCTTTCCCCCGGTGAGGTAGCCGGCGACCGGCAACACCGCGCGAGTGTAGAACCACCACGCGAGCCGCCAGCCAATCGCCGACGGAACGCCAAACTCGAGGCTCGCGATTGGTCCGCCTGGTTTCACCACTCGCGCGAGTTCGGTGAGGGTGGCTTGGGGATCTTCGACGTAGCGAAGGAGATACGTGAAGGTGAGTCCGTCGAACGTCGCGTCCGCGAAAGGAAGCTCTTCGCCGCGACCCAGCACGAGCGACACTCGCTCGGTGAGTTTCGAGGACCTTACGTTGCGTTGGCCTTCGCGCAGCATCTCCTCGCTGAGATCGAGGCCGATGATGCGTGCGGACGACCGCTTCGCCAGCGCTTTCGTGACCGCTCCGGGACCACACGCCACGTCCAAGATGAGTTTGGGATCCGAACCGACGACGTGATCGAGCATCGCCGATCGCCAGCGGCGGTCTTGACCGAATGAGAGAAACGCCGCGAGCAAATTGTAACGAGACGGCAACGGAGCGAACAACTTCCGGGAAAACAGGTTGGGCGTCTTCCGAGAGGCTGCTGCGTTTCGGTTCCTCGGAGTCATGCGTACCACTCGTTTCTGCCAGTGCTGTTCGTCCACGCGTCGACGATATGCAGGGGGAACATCGATGGAGCCATCTCTACACTCCTAAGTTGCGTTGACGTCAGCGTATGCGTGCGAGCGGCCCCGGCGCTCGTCAATGGGATATTGCCTTCTGCGAGGAGCCTATTTGTTTCGTAGTTCGATGGTCGCTGCTTGTCACGGATCATTTGAGCCGTCACTAGAGCGTCGCCGAAGAATTGATTTGTTTGTCCAGAGGGGAGTTTCGTGTTGAAGGCGAAATAGTCACCGGTTCGACGAGGTGGCGCGCTACGCGAACTAGGCTGGAGTTCTGTTTCGAAGCTTTAAATAGAAAACGCTGAATCCAGTCCCCGTTGAGCGTCTTTGCGTTGCGAGGAGACTCATCAATGGTGCCATGGGCGTTGCACAGTGGGTCACACGAAAAAACTTCTCGGGACCTTCAACGTGGGAGCTAGTCGTCTTGTTGAGATATTCGCGCTCATGGCGCGTCACGAACGCGAAAGTCCCCACGGCGAATCACTTTGTACCGTCGCGGCGGAAATTACCGGACTGAGCGGCGCGGGCATAACGCTCACGTCGGCTGGAAACGAGAACACGAAGTGGTGTGCGAGTAACAACATCGCCCAGGAACTTATGGACCTTGAGCTCATGCTGGGCGAAGGTCCCGGTGATGAAGCAAGTCGCAGTGGGGTCGCCAATGAAGAGCACAACCTCGTGTCACCGGAGAGTGTGCGTTGGATGTTTTACGCGCCAGAGGCGGTGGCCGTAGGTGCGCGTGCGGTGTTCGGCTTTCCCGTTCGCATCGGCGCGGTCCGTTTTGGCGCCTTGAGCCTGTTTCGTGACGAGCCTGGACAGTTAAGCGACGCGCAGTCCTCAGACGCGTACCTCATGGCGTCGGTGATCGGGCGTGCGATCTTGGCGATGCAAGCTGGTGCGCCGGGGGGAACCTTGGCCGGCGAACTCGAAGGACAGTCAACCTTCGATTTCGCGGTCCATCAGGCCGCGGGCATGCTCGCCGTGCAGGGATCGCTTTCGGTGAGGGACGCGCTCGTGGCGCTGCGCGCGCACGCCTTTGCGACCAAGGCCGCGCCGTCCGTGCTCGCTGAACGTGTGGTGAATCGCGAGGTATGTATCGATTCTGAAACCGGAACCTGGCGCGACGAAATGGTGACTGATGAGAGTTGACGACGCTACAATTGATGGCATCGGGCGAGCCGGAGCTGTTGAGGGCGACCGTCGCAATTGGCCGGTCCAAGGGAAGGTGGATTGATGGCTAGAGAGTCCCTTTTAATCGCGACCCTTGTCGAACTTGCCGACAACCTCGTTGATCACTACGACGTGATTGACGTACTCACGGTCCTGAGTGACCGCTGTGTCGAGGTGATCGACGTCGACGCCGCCGGGGTCATGTTGGCCTCACCCGGTGGGGAACTGCAGTTCGTTGCCTCCTCGAGTGAGTCGATGCGTGTGCTTGAGCTCTTCCAGATTCAGGCGAACGAGGGACCTTGTGTTGACTGTTTCCGAGATGGTCACGCGATCGTCAATTATTCCTTGAGTGAAGCTGATGGTCGATGGCCGCACTTCACCCCCCGCGCACTCGCCCAGGGCTTTCGCTCGGTCCACAGCCTTCCGATGCGGCTTCGCGGACGAACGATTGGCGCCCTCAATCTCTTTCGGACGACACAGGGTCCCATGGGAGTCGACGACGTGGTCGTAGCGCAAGGACTCGCCGACGTGGCGACGATTGCGATCCTCCAACACCGTTCGTCCTTAGACGCCCATACGCTCAACGAACAATTAAGTAACGCTCTCAACAGCCGCATCGTCATTGAACAGGCCAAGGGGATCATCAGCCAGGCGACCCACTGCGACATGGACTACGCCTTCGGCCGTCTTAGAACACACGCGCGAAACCATAATGAGGGCCTCACCGACGTGGCTTGGGGACTCGTGGAGGGAACGCTCATGGCGGAAGATCTAGACCAACCGAAAGAATCCCGGCCCAAGTAGCGAGGTTTTCGGGAAGAAACGAATCGCTGGCTTTCGACGTGTTTCCTCCCTCGAGCAACGCGGCGAACGCCGTCGTTGTGCCCCCGAACGGGTCCAATTGTCCCAGGGTTCAACATGTCCTTCTCTCGGGCCTTTGCCCTCGCGGTTGGACCCGCCGACCAGGTCGGAGTAGTCAAAAACCGTTGAGACTCTTCTGACGTCGCGACGATGGGGGTGGTACTCTCCAACTAGGACGTCCAGACCTCGCATCCTTCTCGGCTGACATTTCGTCAAGCCTGTAAGGAGAAGGAACTGTATGGGTCTGCCTGGAATGGTTCTCAGCGCAATCGCTGCGGCGGCTGGCGCAATTATGTATTGGGCCGTGACCTATCAAGGAACTGGTTTTCGTCTTTCCACCGTGGGCGTCATTCTCATGATCGCTGGCATTGCTGGCTTCATCGTGTCGTCGATCATCTTTGGCGTGTCGCGACGGTCCGTCGGCGCGGGACATCGCACGATGGATCGTCAAGTCGTGGATCCTCAGGGTCACACGAGTTCACTTCACGAAGAGACGAAGGGGTAGTGAATGACGTCCGTCTCGCACGGCGACAGGTCTTGGCAATGCTTGGCGAGAGTTTCGATGTACCGCAGGGGCGAAGGCCTCTCTGAGAGAAACAAGAGGGCTAACTATGACGATGAAGGATAAGGCAAAGAATTTCTTCCAGGTCTCCAGAGGAAGAGCGAAGGAAGCCACGGGCAACGCCATTGGTAACCCGGACCTCGAGGCGGAGGGTCGACACGACCAGAGGGCCGGCGACCTCAAACAGGCGGGCGAGAAGGTTAAGGATGCTTTCAGAAAGCGCTGAGTCGCCCGACGAACCCGACGCCGTCGAACTCCTGATGAGGGAGTCTCCGTCGATGCATTTGGTGGACTCTCAGTTCGAGAACAGCGCCTTGCACGACGACGTCGAGCGCTTGATTCAGATCGCTGCGCAACTCTTCGCGGCGATTGAGCGCCAGATACATCGCATCGAGGATGATCTCTCCTTCACGTCCGGCAAGAACATGGTCGCCGGTGGTCAGACCATGTTCAAAGAGCAATTGATTCGAACGGCCCAAGCGCTCGACTCCTCGCTCCAAGATATTGCCCAGCATTTGGGTGACCGGGCCGACGAGTTACCAGAGGCTTCGAACAATCGACAGAGCAGATTCCTCGATTATTTCTAGATGGGTGTCGCCTCGTTGCTGATTCTCCTGAATGCCGCTTCGAGGCGGTCAAGATCGTGACGCGAGGGTTACTTCTCGTCGTCGCCGTTGGGCTCTCGTAGGGCCTCGTGGTGGGCTACTTGACTCTCTTCGCGTTCGATCAGTTCGGCGTCTTCGGCCTTCTCCAACTGAACTAAGAGGTCGTCAGCGTTCGGCGACGTACGAATGAGTTCGTCGAGCTTTAGTTGAAGAACCATTTGCTGGCGACTTTGGGTGTGTTGGATGACGAACAACATGACCAGCGTGATCGAACTGGCCACGGAGGAGAACACCAACTGCCACTTTGCGGGGAAATCCTTGAGGGCCGACACGAGAATGAAGATGGCCAGGACAAGCGCGACGACGACGGCCGCGCTCGCGCGTGACGTGAGTTCACCGACCCAGTGCAGGGCGCGACTGAAGCGCTGGGGAATGGCTGAACGCTCCATAAGTTCTCCAATGGCTACGAACGTCTTCGTTCAAGACGCGTTGGCGAGTTTCGCCGGACTAGACAAGCTCTTCGACTGACGTTTGTCCCTGACAGTCCATCAACCCTTTATTCGTGAAGCATGTGTGTGGCGCAGCACAAAGTGTACCGCGCTCGATTTGAAGGGCGGTCCGGTAAACTCAGGGGGCTGAGGGGAATTGTCCCTCCGTCTTAAGACGCCAGGTTCGGGTCGGACGATCTAGACGATTGTCGCCCGTTCGGACACGACGACTTCATTTTTAATGGAGGAATTTCATGTCCCCGCATTATTTGACCAACAAACATGATTCGTCGACGGTGCCACGGAATTCTGGTGCGAAACATACGGGAAACGTCGTGCCCCGAGGATTTCTCGGCGAAGTCGCGATGGTCGCAGTTGCGGTCGTGGCCCTGACCGTAAACATGAAACTGATGTCGTGGCTCTCGAGAAACGCGGCCAAGAAGTGAAGATCCTCTCGACGCCTTGGTTCAAAGGGTTCGCGGCGCGAGCATTCTCGCGTCGTCGACTCATTGATCATGTCGAGTTGTTCGATGATGCGACAGCAAGCGAAAGCCCACGCTCGTCAGCGGAGAGGGATACTTCCACACCATGGGCACAAAGTGCTCAACGAAACAGTGTTCAAGAAGCCTCCGACGCCCTCGCGTCGCGCCAGAGTCCTCCGTTGCCCGTTGCCCGTCGCCCTGACGTGGGACTAGCGACCGCGCCTCCCTCGGCGTGACGACAGTTCGTTTCACGTAATCCGCCGACTCCACTCGCCCTCAGTGGCTGGACGCGTCGGCTATCTCGAGGGCGAGTAGCGGTGCCGACGCCTTATTGAGGCACTCTTGGTACTCGAATTCGCCGCGACTGTCCGCCACGACGCCGCCGCCGGCCTGCACAGTGGCGACACCGTCGCTCAGTGAGAGCGTGCGTATCGTGATCGCGAAGTCGGCGTTTCCCGACAGTGAGAAGTAGCCGACCGCACCGCCGTAGGGACCCCGGTACACGGGCTCGAACTCGTCGATGAGCTCCATCGCGCGCACCTTGGGCGCGCCGGTCAATGTTCCGGCAGGAAAGAGCGCGTTGAAAGCGTCGAAGGCGTCGAGACCGTCTTGGAGTTCACCGTCGACGTGACTGACGAGGTGCATGAGGTGAGAGAAGCGCTCGACGTGGGCCAGTCGCTCCACGCGAATAGTGCCGGGCTTGGCGACGCGACCAACGTCATTGCGCCCGAGATCGACGAGCATCACGTGCTCCGCGATCTCCTTTTCGTCCACCAGCATCTCGGCTTCGAGGGCGAGGTCTTCGGCGTCGCTCTCCCCGCGGCGCCTCGTGCCGGCGATGGGTCTCGTACTCACCACGCCGTTGTGCACGCGCATCAACATCTCGGGGGAGGCGCCGACGATTTGATGATTGCCGGAATCCAAGAGGTACATATATGGTGAGGGGTTAAGTGCGCGAAGGACGCGGTACAAGGTAAGGGGATTGACGTCGCTCGCTCGTTGGAACTGCTGGCTCGGCACGACTTGAAAGACGTCGCCAGCGAGGATGTACTCCTTAGCGCGTTCGACAATCGCTTCGTACTCACCAGCACTGAAGTTGGAAAGTCCCGCCGCGATCGCTCGGATGTCGATGGTGGACTTCAGTTGAGGCGCGGTGGCGACCAGGCGCTCGGCGCTCGAGTCACGTCGCGCTGACGGGGTCAACAACGTGGTGACCAGTTCATCGAGTCGTTCGCGCGCTTCGCGGTAGACCTCGCTCGGATCGTCCGCACCGACGAGGGCGAGGACGACGACGGTAGTCGAGTGGCGCAGATGGTCACAGATCAGCACGGCGCCCGGAAAGGAGAAATCGACGTCGGGCCAGGTCGGTTCGCTCGCTCGACCCGGCAGTCGCTCGAGTCGGCGAACGTAGTCGTAGGTCACGAAACCAACCGCGCCGCCAACGAAGTCCGGAAGATCACTCGCGACGTGCGTTCGATACTGCGCCAAGAGTTCGCGCAGTTCGTCCAGGGGCTCGCGGTCGCTCGTTCGCGTCTCGTGGTCCTCGATAACGGTTCGACCGTCTCGCGTCGTCAAGCGCCAGCGCCGATCGAGACCGATGAACGAGTAACGCCCCGTGGCTTCGCCGAGCGCCGCGCTCTCGAGAAGAAAGATGGCCCGCTCGCCGAGTTCCTGGTAGAGGGACACGGGTGTTTCGCGGTCGAGTTGCAGGGTCACGTGCAGTGGCACCACGTTGAACCCTTGGTCGGTGAGGTCGAGGAACGACGCGAGTTCGAGTGGCTCCATGACGAAAGGTTAGTGAATTCGCGTCGTAGGCTTGCTCCAGATGTCTGAAGGCCCCTCAATTCTCGTCGTCGATAACTACGACTCTTTCGTCTACAACCTGGTCCAGTACCTGGGTGAACTCGGCGCGGGCGTGAGCGTGCGACGAAACGACGAGGTCGCGTCGAGCGACGTGGCGATCGGGTCGTTCGACGGGGTGCTCATCTCACCGGGACCGGGCTACCCGAGCACGGCGGGAAACTGTTTGGAGATCATTCGCTTCTGCGCCGAGGCTGGACTGCCTCTGCTGGGGGTCTGTCTCGGTCACCAGGCGCTCGCCGAAGCCTTCGGCGGCACGGTGCTCGTGGCGCCAGAACTTTTGCACGGACGCGCCAGTTTCGTAACGCACGACGATGCGGGCGTCTTTCAAGGCGTGGCGAATCCGCTCGTCGTTGGTCGCTACCACTCGCTCGTCGTGGTCGACGAAGGCCTGCCCGAAGTTCTCGAGGTGAGCGCCCGGTCGAACGGACTCATCATGGGTCTTCGTCATCGTTCGCTCGACCTTGAAGGGGTGCAGTTCCACCCTGAGTCGGTGTTGACCCAAGACGGCTACTTGATGCTGGCGAACTGGCTCGAACGTTGTGGCGCTCGAGGCGTCGTGGCCCGGACGAAGGAACTTGGTCATCGAGCCGACGGCGTCCGCGCGGCGCTACCGCAGCCGCGCCGTTAATACTTAGCGGGCAACGCCGTCGACGCGTTGCGCCACGCCAAGGGGATTGCCGTCACGAAGGGCTTCGGGTAGGAGCTCTTCGGGCACGCTCTGGTACGTCACCGGGCGAAGCCATCGGTCGATACCGCTCGCGCCCACCGACGTCGCCGATGAATTCGTCGTCGCCGGCCACGGACCACCGTGCTGCATGGACCAACTGACCCCCACGCCCGTCGGAAAACCATTGGCGATGACGCGCCCGGCCTTCGATTGACCGAGTTCGATGAGCCACGACGCGTCCTCGTCGTGGCTTGACGATGTGAAGACGCTGAAGGTGAGGGCGGCGTCGGCACTCTTGAGCGCTGTTTCGAGGTCGTCGCGATCGAGGTAGCGAATGACGATCGCAAGTGGGCCGAAGCACTCTTCTCGCAACGCCGTTGACGACGGATCGGCGAAGACCGTAGCGGGAACTCCGAAGAGATGAGCGCTCACGCTCGTGCCCTCGTTGCCTTCGCCCACGAGACGGTTGTTTCCGTCGACGCCGGCGATGGTCACCGAGCCAGACCGAAAGTGATCGGCGATGCCCTCACTCAGCATCGTCATCGACGAGAGTTCACGAAGTGCCTCCACGAGCGACGTCACCAACGCGTCGCCGGACGGGTCTTGGGGAATGAAGAGGAGTCCGGGCTTGGTGCAGAACTGACCAACGCCCAAGGTCATCGAGCCCGCGACGCCTGCACCGATCTCGTCGCCTCGCTCTCTCGCGGCGGCGGGGGTGACCACGAGGGGATTGGCCGCGCCTAGTTCGCCGAAGAAGGGAATGGGCGTGGGTCGTGCGTTCGCGCGAGTCCACAACGCGCGACCAGCCGGGACGGAGCCGGTGAAGCCCACCGCGCTAATTGACGGCGCGTCGACGAGGGCGACGCCCGCGTCGAAACCGAAGACGAGACCGAGGAGACCCTCGGGCGCTCCTCCCTTGCGAGCGCCGCGAACGAGCGCGTCGAAAGAGGCCTGGCTCGTGGCCGGGTGCGAAGGGTGGGCCTTGATCACAACGGGACAGCCCGCGGCGAGGGCCGAGGCGGTATCCCCTCCGGGGACGGAGAAGGCGAAGGGAAAGTTCGAACTGCCAAAGACAGCAACTGGACCGAGTGGCACGCGCAGTCGTCGGAGGTCGGGCAGTGGACCCATGGGCGAGTCCTTCGCGTGGTCGATGGAGGCGTGAAGAAAGGCGCCGTCCGCGACGACGTCGGCGAAGAATCGAAGTTGAAAGGCTGTGCGGCGAAGTTCACCCTCGAGTCGAGGTCGTCCGAGCGCTGTCTCGTCGATGGCGAGCTCGACCAGATTGGCGGCGTCGGCCTCAAGCTCGTCAGCCATCGTGCGCAACAGTTCGGCCCGCCAGGACAGTGGTCGCCACGCGAAGTCAATCGCCACCGAAGCGGCGCGCTCCGCCAGAGCGACGACGGCGTCGGCCGTAGTCTCGATGACGGCGAGCTCGCGCTCCGTGCCCGTGGCGGGATTCCTACTTATGACGTGCGTCACGCGAGCTCACTTTGTCGGTTGGGATAGATCACCGGGGCACCAGGATGCGGCGGAAGAACGGTGACGAGATCGTGGCCACAGAGCGACGCTAGCGCCAAGCGGTCCAATTGTTCGCCATAGAAGGCGACGTTGGTGGGCGAGAGCACGTACTCGCCGGTCCAGTCCTCGAACAAGAGTTCCAGTCCTTCTTCGCTCGTCCAGCGCCAGATTTGATTGGGCTGGAAGCACGAGATGAGGAGACCACCACGCGCGTCGAGGGCCAGCCCGTCGGGGACGCAGCGCTCCATGGGGATGACGAGTTCGAGTGGCCCACCGCCGAGCGCCATCGCGCTCACCCCGGGCGCACTCGACTCCACGAGCCAGAGTGTCGTACCGTCGACGCAGAGACCGTTGGCGAAAGCGATCGGTCGTGGCGTCACGTTGGCGGTCGTGCCGTCGGGGTCGATGACGAAGAGTTGGCCGGTGGCTTCGTCGAACGATCCCGAGTCGGACACGTAGAGCCGCCCGTCGGGACTGAAGGCTGCGTAGTTGGGATAGTCGATGGCGTCGCCGAAGGATTCGTAGGTGCCCTCATCGTTGATTCGCCACACCCGGTGGTTACCGGGGTCACAGACGTAGAGGACGCCGCGCGCGTCGAGCGCGAGACCGAGCAGGGCGCCGCCGTGAATCGTCACCGTCACCGTGGTCGTGCCGTCGAGCTCGACGCGATAGATCTGGCCCGCCTCGCCACCCGCCCAGAGGCAGTGACGTTGGGGATCCCAACAGACACCCTCGACGTGATCGAGACCGCTCGCGAGAACCCGGCGATCAAAGTGCGAGGGAATCGGGCTGGTCATACTTAACGCTTTCTCAGGGTCACGCCCGTCGTCGCGTCAAAGAAGTGCGCGTGCTCGGGCGATATCTGAACCGAGAGTACGTCACCGACGGCTACCTGGACGCGTGGCCCCATCTTGGCGACGAACGAGGCCCGGCGCGATATGTCGCGCAGCGCGTCCTCGTCGTTGCGCGCAAGGTCGGTAGTCGAGTCGACGTGCGAAAGGTGGACCAAGATCTCGGCGCCCAACGCTTCTCGCCGCTCCACTCGTGTCTTGATCGTGTTCGGGCTTGACGCGTCGGTGATGATGACGTCCTCGGGACGAACGCCGACGACGACGTCGAGTCCGGACGCGGGCAGATCGTGCGACGACGTGTAGTGCCAGGGGAGTTCGATGGTCTGGTCGCCGAAGTCCACTTCGACTCGATCGTTACCCGGGCGAACGTGACAGCGTACGAGATTCATCGGGGGCGAGCCCATGAAGCCGGCGACGAATTCGTTGGCCGGATGGTCGTAGAGGTCTTGGGGGGTGTCGACCTGCTGGAGCTTGCCACCGCGCAAGACCGCGACGCGATCACCCATGGTCATCGCCTCCACCTGATCGTGCGTCACGTAGACCGTCGCCACGCCCAAGAGTCGCTGGATGCGGGCGATCTCGAGGCGCATCTCCACGCGCAACTGGGCGTCGAGGTTCGAGAGCGGCTCGTCCATGAGAAACGCTTGGGGGCTACGGACGATAGCCCGACCCATGGCGACGCGTTGGCGCTGTCCGCCCGATAACGCCTTCGGTCGACGCTCGAGGAAGTCGGTCAGGTGCAAAATTGACGCCGCTTCACCCACCTTGCGCTTGATCTCACTCTTGGAGTCGCCGCGAATCTTGAGCGCGAAGCCGATGTTCTTCTCCACGGACATGTGGGGATAGAGGGCGTAGTTCTGAAAGACCATCGCCACGTCGCGATCCTTGGGCAAGACGTTGTTGACGACGGCGCCGCCGATCGAGAGTGAGCCCGACGTGATGTCCTCAAGGCCGGCCAACATGCGAAGCGCCGTCGTCTTGCCGCAGCCCGACGGCCCGACGAGCACCATGAACTCACCGTCGGCCACGTGCAACGAGAGTTCGTCCACGGCTCGAATGTCGTCACCGAATACCTTGGTGACCGCATCGAAGGTGATCTCTGCCATTAGTTACTGCTCCTTTGTAGACTTGAGACGGCGCCGTTCATCGGTCGATACCCATGGTGAGGCCCTTCACGAGGTAGCGCTGGAATCCGAGGTATACGACCATCGCCGGAAGCGCGCTGATGAGCGAACCCGCCATGAGTTCGGGGATCGACGTCGTTCGTCCCGCGGCGAGCACGGCCAGACCCACGGTGATCGGCCGTTCCGAGGTGTTCTGTATGAAGAGGAGACCGACCAGAAGGTCGTCCCAGATCTGAATGAACTGCAGCACGGTCACCGTGGCGATGGCCGGAACCGCGATGGGCACGACGAGACGCCAGAGTGCGCCAAAGTAACTCAGCCCGTCCACGATGCCCGCTTCGATCAGCTCATCGGGTACACCGCGGAAGTACGTGGTGAAGAGAAAGACCGAGAACGGGGTGCCGAGGGCGGCGTAGACGAGTATCGCGCCCGTGTAACCACCGGTGAGGCCGAGTTTGGTGACGTTGACGAACTCGGGCATCAAGATGGCCTGCAGGGGAACCATCATGGCGCTCACGATGACGAGGAAGACCGCCGTTGAGGTGCGAAAGCGCAACTTCGAAAAGGCGAAGCCGGCCGGCAGGCCGACGAGGAGGATGATGAGAATCGACGCAGAACAGACGATCGTCGAACTGAGAACTTCCTGGCCGATTGGAATCGTCGCCGAGAGGCCCTTCCAACTGAGCCACGAGAAGCCGTTGCCCGCGAGGAACTGCGCCTCGGACTTGAGGCTGGTGACGATCATCGCCCAGAAGGGGTAGAGCATCACGACGGCGATGACCATCATCGCGAAGAAGAGAACCCAACGACCGATCTTCGAGCGACGGTCGCGTGGTGGTCGGGTCGGCTCGTTCGGCGTGTCGGACTCCTTGGGTGGGGTCATGAGTGTGGTCATTCGTTCGATCCGATGAGTCGTAGCTGGACGACGCCCACGATTCCCGTGAGGACGAACAAGATCAAGCCGTAGAGGGCGGCCGTACCGAAGTCACCCTGGTTGAAACCGGTCTGGTAAATGAGGAACTCCATCGTGGTGGTGGCGTACCCGGGACCGCCGCCGGTCATCACGAAAATGAGACTAAACAGTGCGGAAAAGAGTGCGATGACGGTCATGACGAAGGCCAACTGGATGAAGCGGCTGAGGTGGGGGAGAGTGATGCTGCGAAAGATGCGCCAGCGACCGGCGCCGTCGATTCGTGCGGCCTCTTCGAGGCTCGGATCCAGTGTCGCGAGGCCGGTGAGAAAGAGCATGGTGTTGGTCCCGATCATCGTGAAGACGAACGTAATACCGAGCGCGCTGAGCGCTGTCGACTCGTAGCCCAACATGTTGGTGTTGACGTGGGAAAAGCCGAGGGCGTGGATGATCGAGTTCAACGTCCCCTGGTAGGCGAAGAACCGCTCCGCTACAAGACCGAGCACGACCCACGAGATCGCAGTCGGTAGGAAGTAGATCGAGCGAAAGATCCGCCAGCCCGCGACGCGTTGGTGCAATAACACGGCGATGCCGAGCGGCAAACCAAGTGCGAAGGGAACAGCCAGCAAAAGGAGCGCGTTGTTGCGAAGGGCTGTCCAGAGATTGGTGTTATGAAAGGCCTGGGACCACGTAGACGGACCGATCCACGTCGAGGTCAGCCCGTTCCACTGGGTGAAGGAGTAGTAGATCGCTTGGCCGATTGGCACGCCGATGAAACCGATCACCAGCGCGATCGCGGGCAGCGTGAAGAGAAATCCAGCGACCTGGCGTCGTCGACGCAGGGTCATTCGCCGTACGCGCGGCGCGTTCGAGACAACGACACTCATGTTGGTACTTCGTTCACTCAATTTCCAATCAATTTAAATGACCGTCCCCACCCAACTCGATCTCTCGAGACGGGTGGGGACGGTCATCACGTACTACTTATCCGACGAAGCCCGACTTGCTTCGCTGCGCAGCGGGCAACTGCTTCCAGGCTTGAGCCATGTTCTGCAGCGCCGAGATGGCCGACTGCTGGTTGGCGAGCACTGCGGGCAGTACCTTGTCAGCGGCATTACCGACGTTGACCTGGATGTAGTTGTCCATCATCGGGTATGGCGTCATGTGGTTCACCGTAACGAAGTTCAGCATCTGCTGGTTCACGGGGTTCGACGTCGTTAGTCCCTTGATGTCCGGGATGAGGCCAGCGTTGTTGATGATGCCGCCGGCTTGGGTCGTCGTGAGGAAGTCCAAGAACCTGAAGGCTGCGGTCTTGTTCTTCGAATACTTCGTCACCGAGAAACCGTCACCGGGATACTCGACGACGCCCTTGATCGGCGTGACGGAGTAGGGCGGTACGAAGGCAGCCACGTTGCTACCCATCGTGGTCGTGTACTGCTTGGTGTCCCACGTGCCGTCGATCATCATTGCCGCGTTGCCCTTTTCGAACTGCTGGATGTTGGCGGTATTGGTCAACACGTCGTTGTTGGTGTAGCCGAGCTTCTGCAACGTTGCCCAGTTCTTCAACTGGGTCACGTTCGCCGACGACGTCCACGGGATGGCGCCGTCGTAGAGGCCCTTCCAGTTCACCAACGAATGAGCGCCGATCATCAGGTAGCTCATGTCGTACCACGGGTAGAACTCGGTGCTGATGGCCTGTCCACCGTTGCCGTAGACGATGGGCTGGACGCCAATGGTCTTGAGCAACTTGCAGTCGGCCATGAGCTGGGCCCAGTCCGTGGGTACGGTCTTTATGCCCGCTTTCGCGAAGAGCTTCTTGTTGTAGAAGCCGATGTAGAACTGCGTTTCGAGTGGCATGACGTAGGCACCCTTTGACGCGTCAAAGTTGGGCGCTTCCCACTGCAGGCCTTCCATCTTCGCCAAGTCCGCGGCGGGTACGTTGCCCTTCAAGTTCACGAGATAGCTCGAGTACTGAAGGTCGTAAATGCCCGTCCACATGACCGCGAGGTCCGGTCCGTTGCCCGAGACCGCGGCCGACTGGAGCAACTGGAAGTAGTTCGTGCCCGGTTGGGCGACGATCTTGATGCTGATGTTCGGGTTCAGTTTCTCGAAGGCCTTGACGAGGTTCGTCGTGGCCACCGCGTTCTGCTCAGTGCCGTAGTTCTGCCAAAGCGTCAAGGTCGTTGTGGAGCTGGCGGAGGCTGGTCCGGTGGCGTAAAACGTCCCCGCCAGCATCAAGGCGGCCGTCGCCGCCCCAATTCCTCTGGTTCGTATCCGTTTCAAGGTTGTTCTCCCATAAATAACTCGAAGTTCACGGTGAACTCCAACTCTCTTGAAGCTTGCACTTCTCAAGACCTCCCTACAACCGGTTCGACGAGTCGTGGCGCCTGGCCGCTCGGTTGAACCAAAAAATCGAAGTCGCAGCCCTCGGGCGCCTGCGTGACGTGGCGTCGATAGAGTTCCACGTACCCACGCGTCGCTTTGCTCGGAACGAAACTCACTGGACGACGCGAAGTGAGTTCTTCCTCGCTCACCTCGAGTTCGAGCACGCCCGCGTCAGCGTCGACGCGAATGACGTCACCGTCTCTCACCAAACCAATGACGCCGCCCACGGCGCCTTCAGGGGCCACGTGCAAGAACACGGTGCCGAAACTCGTCCCGCTCATGCGCGCGTCGGTGACGCGGACCATGTCGGTGATTCCGCGTTCCAAAAGTGGTTCGGGAACGGGAATCATGCCCCACTCGGGCATCCCCGGTCCTCCGACGGGACCGACGCCACTAAAGACCAAGACGGCGCCCTCGGGACACGTAGCGTTCGCCCCCGTGCGCTCGGCAAGGTCGTCGTAGTTATCGATCACGTACGCGGGGCCACGATGTTGAAGTAGCGACGGGGTCGCCGCAGAACGTTTGATGAGCGCTCCCAGCGGGGCCAGATTTCCCCGAACGACGCGAAAGGCTCCCTCGGCGTCCACGGGGTCGTCGACGTCATGCACCACACCGTTCGCGGGCTTTGCGAGCGACTGCGTTTCGCCCATGGTGTGGCCGTCGGCAAGGACCGTGTCGGCGTGAAGTCGATCGCCGAGAGACCGAAAAACGGTGGGCAAGCCGCCGGCGACGTCGAGGTCTTCCATGAGGGCACTGCCGGACGGCTCGACGTCAACGATGACGGGGGTGCTGCGACTCATGCGGTCGACGTCGCCTAACGCGAGATCGAGACCGAGTCGCCGAGCCATCGCGGTGAGGTGGATGACGGCGTTCGTCGATCCGCCGATGGAACCGAGCACGACGAGCGCGTTCTCGAGGGCTTCGCGCGAGACTTGGCGCGAAGCACTAGAACCTTCGAACACAAGTTCGACACTGCGTCGACCGAGCAGATGAGCGATCTCGACGTGGCGGGCGTCGCCCGCGGGAATCGACGTCGAACCCGGCCACGCGAGACCGAGGGCTTCGGCGATCGCGCCCATCGTCGACGCGGTACCCATGGTGTTGCACGATCCCTTACCTAACGTCAGCGCTCGCTCGAGATCGGCCCAGCGCTCGTCGGAGAGATGACCAGAGCGTCGTTCATCCCAGAGTCGCCACAGATCCGTGCCGGTGCCGATCCGGCGACCTTCAAAGACCGCGACGGGCCGTGGTCCCGATGTCAGCAACAGCGTCGGCACGTTCGCACTGAACGCGCCCATCAACGCGCCGGGAACCGACTTGTCGCAAGCGGCTAACACCACGACCGCGTCAATCGGTTGGCTTCGAAGCGACTCTTCGAGTTCAATCGCTAAAAGATTGCGGTACAGCATCGAGGAAGGCTTCATGAGGTCTTCCCCGAGGGACATCACGGGAAACTCGACGGCGACGCCACCGACCGCGGCGATGCCCGACTTCAATGGGGCGATGAGATTCGCGAGTGGTTGATTACAGGGATTGAGATCACTCGCGGAGTTGGCAATGCCGATGATCGGGCGACCGCCCTGGGCGTCGACGTCGGCGCCACCCATTCGCAGAGCGACGCGGCTATCGAGGGCGACTTCGTCGTCACCTCGTACCCACCGGTCGCTCCTAAGGGTCATGGCTCGGGAACTCCAATTCCTTCAGCGCCGGGTTTCGAGATCGTCAGATCGAGCGGCGAGAGGTCCAGCCACTCGAGCGCGATTTGGGCGCGACGCACTTTCTCTCGAACGTTGCCGACCACGTCGTCGCGCAGTTGTTGGCCAGCCGGATAAACCGGGCGAGCGTTACGCAGTCCGAACTTCGCGTACAACGGCGCGGCCACAATGGCGATCTCGGCGAGCTCGTGACCACGAACGACGCCTCCCATGGCGTCGGGCGACTCGAGGTAGAGGTCGATCGGCGCGTCAGAGAGCGTACGAATCTCGGCCATTTCGGCGAGTGAGATGTCGCTTGGGACGTTCACCGTGGTCCCACCGAGGGCGACGAGTTGGCGAAACGTGACCGGATTGGACGGCGCCAGTACGGCTGAGATCTTCCAGACGATGTTGCCCGGCAGTTCGCCTGCTTGCACCATTGAGGTGAGGATTTCCATGAGACCCGTGTCGGCGATGAGAAAGCCACGGATGCCCGCGTCGACGGCGCGTTGGATGTCTTCAACGGCGTAGCGCAACTGGTGATAGCCACGAAGTCGACCCGAGAATAGAAGTCCGTCGGGACTGCGCACGGCGCCGCCGATGCCGAACTCCTCGCGCGGCCCCACGAAGAGATTGACTTCGATACCTTCGTCGGCGCCAATCTGCGCCATGGTGGCCAAATCGTCCTTCGACAGCAACATGGCGCCGCTGCCCTGAGAGGCGCGGTGAATCGGGACCTTGCGTTCACGCGCCTCGTCGACGACAGCGCGTAGTGCGTCGGGGTTCTCCACGCTCGGGATCTCAATTCGAAAGTGAGCACCGTCGGGAAATCGAACCTCGCTTGGCGTGAGTGCGTTGCCAAGCACACCGAGGTGTCGAGACAGCGCGGCGGACCCTCGAGGGCTTCCAGCACCGTTATTCATGTTTAACCTTTCTCTCCCACTACTGCAACACTTTGAGTGCACTGTGACGTGATCCGTGGGGACCCTCGAGTACCGGCCATGACGGCGTGGGCGTAAGCCACTCGAGTCCCGCGTTCACGAGGTAGGTCTCTTCGATTTTGGCGCCACCGCGAAGGCTAGGGTTCCACGCGACCGCGGTGTTGGCAGCTCGCGTGAGATTCCAAAACGGCGATGAATCCTGCGTCGGGGCGAGTTCGAACTCGCGCTGTTCGAAGCCGATGGGGCCGCCTTGAAAGTGTTCCTGCCAGGCGTCGGGCTGACCAACAGCGTCGTAGCCCGACGCCAGTGCCTTCAGCGTCTCGCCCCACGTCCCTCCGGGCAACGACGCGTCGAGCACGGCGTCGTTCACCACGTCGAGGGTTTTCATCAACGTCACGATCTCGTCGTCCTTGCGACGTACGCATATGCGCGTCGCGGCGACGTGCAGACCGGCGCGCTTAGCAACGACCACCGTCATGATCGCGTCATTGAGGACGTCACCGACGGCCAACGGGTGTCGAAGGTTTCGAAGACGTTCGTCGCCGCCGACGATGAGACAGGCGGCCTTCACGCCTTCGGCCTCGAGCACGGCACTGATCACCGCGGCCGTGTCGAAGTCCGTCGAAACGCCCGGCTTCCAAGCATCGACACCGGCGCCTAGGGCCACGCCAACCAATGCGCCGAGCTCCCGTAGCTCTTCTTGTTCTGCGTCCGAGAGGACCAGTCGTGCGGTAATGAGATGGTCTCGAATGTTGTCACCGAAGGCGTCGCTGTCGCTCAGGAGTTCACTTGGTGCCACGCCGGCATAGGAACAGGCGAGCGCCAGGGGCGCGTCTGCGTCATACCAGGGCGCGCGCAGAACGTCCCATCCCATTGAACGTACGTGAAAGTCACTTTCGAATCGCGGTGCTTCGATCTCACTCGTGATGAGCGCGGAACCTTGGGCGCAGTCGAGTATCCATAGCGGGTCACTACTCGCGGCGAGGTCGATGGGGTCTGAGATGCCGCCGCTTCGCCAGTTCACGGAACCGGGCGACGTCACGAGAAGTGGGCGAGCGTCGAAGGTCTCACGTAGCGTGTCTGTCGCGCGTTTCGCCGCTTGCGCTCGTCGGCCCACGCGGGTCAGTCTGTTCGGCAGTACAAAACGGGTGTCGGAATTGATAAGTGCATCCAAGCACGTTGAGCGCACGAGGTCAAGTTATGGGTCATTATTACCGCAACATTTCCGTATAGTGTTTTGCCATGCCGAACATGAGTAAAGCGGTCGACGAAAATCGCTACCAAGTGCAATCCGTGGCACGCGCCGCGAACCTCTTGAACGAGATTGCGAACCACGGCTCAAATGGACTGAGTGTCACTGAGATTGCCGTCCGACTCGGTGTGGCGAAAAGCACCGCACTCGCGCTGGCTCGAACGTTGTCCGCGGCGGGACTACTGCGCGGTATCGATCCCGGCCCGCGCTACGTCTTGGGACTCAACCTGCTTCGACTCGGCGACCTCGTCGGCCAGCAGACCTCGATCGCCGAGTTGGGTCTACCAACGCTGCGTGACCTCTCAACGGCAACGGGGATGACTGCGCGTCTCGCTATGAACGAGGCCGGCTATCCGGTCTTCTTGGAGCGCATCGACGGCGAAGGCTCGATCCGTTTTCACGCGCCCCTCGGTCAGCGCGAAGAGCCGCACGCGACCGCCGCAGGCAAGGCCATCCTCGCGCACCTTCACGACGTCGACGTTCGACTGTTGATAGAAGAGGCGGGCATGGCGCGTTACACGCCTAAGACACTGACCGACGTCGAGTCCCTCATGAGTGAGCTCGAGCGAGTGCGCAGTGAGGGCTACGCACTCGACGACGAAGAAGAGGCCGAAGGCGTGTTCTGCGTGGGATCGGCCTTCTTCGATCATCAGGGTCAGTGCGCGGGAGCGCTCAGCGTGACCGGGTTAAAGCTTGACGTACCACTACGCGAAGTGCGCCAACTGGGCGTCACCGTACGAGAGCACGCCGACCGCGTCAGTTCAATGCTCGGAGGCGTTCGACCACGAGTTGCGCAGTGAAGGCCTTCGTCGTTCGCGAACCTGGCGACGTTGCTCTTCGCGAGTGGCCCGAACCGATTGACGTCGAGGATGAAGTACTCGTCACACCACTAATCGCTGGTGTCTGCGGCACCGACCTGGAACTGATCGACGGATCAATCGATCTCGCGTACGTGCGCTACCCCCTGGTACTTGGTCACGAATGGGTGGGTCGACTCGAAGCCGACGTAGTGGATGTTGGGCCAACGGGTACGCACGTCGTGGTCGAGGGCATCATCCCCTGTGGAGTCTGCGACGCTTGCGTTCGCGGCGCGAGCAATCTCTGCCATGTGTACGACGAGATTGGTTTCACGCGACCCGGTGCGCTCGCCGAGCACGTGAGCGTGCCGTGTGGTCTCGTTCATGCTTTAGGTGACGACGTAGCGCTCGACGACGCCGCGCTCATCGAACCCATGGCGGTGGTCTGGCGCGCGTTGACGCGCGTGCCACTTCGGCGAGGCCTGCGTGTGGCGATTATTGGCGACGGCACGATTGCACTCCTCGCCGCGCATCTGGTGCGACTCTTTGAACCGACGAGCACGACCATCATTGGTCGCCGCAACGAACAACGCGAGTTGGCGACGAGTGCAGGTGCCGACGAGTTCGTGATCGGAACGCCTCAGGCGTCGTTCGATCTCGTCATTGAAGCCGCGGGTGCGGGTGCCGCGGTGGCGTCGGCGATCGAGCGCTGCGCTCGCGGAGGCATGGTGATCCTGCTCGGTCTTCCGCCACACGGCACGACGGTGGCGCTCGCGCCGGACGATCTCGTGAACAACGACGTGATTATTCAGGGGAGCTTTTCGTACACGCGAAGCGCCTTTGCCGACGTGGTGCGTCGTGTTAACGGTGGCGATCTTCGACCCTCGTTTCTCATCACCCACCGCTTCTCGTTGGACGACGCTGCGACGGCCGTCAATGTGCTTCGCGGAAACGAGATGACGGGCGAACCACGGGGCAAGGTAGTCATCGACCTCACGCGGGGTTAGTTAAACCGCTGGCCCACCCCGACGCGGGTCTCGACAACGTCACCGCCGAGTAGTTCTACGCGGTAGGCGGCCGGGCCGGAGTGCTCGTCGACCACCGTGTCGGCCACGACCGACGTTGGTTCGGTCCCTTCGTACCAGAGACCCACGTGGTCGTCGGTGGCGTAGGCGAGGGGCGACAAGGTCCCGTCACGAAGGAGTTGGTGGAGGAGCGGGCGACGCTGCGCTTCGGAGTCGTAGTGGACGCCATTGGCGAAGGGCAAGAATCCCAACCCGTTCGTGACGGGTTGCAACGTGGGTCCAAAGGAGTCCGTTGGGCCACCTTCGTGCCAACAGAGGCTTCCCGCCGAGACGCCGCCCAAGATGACGCCGCTCTGCCACGCCTCGCGCATCGCTTCGTCGACGCGGTGCAGTCGCCAGAGCGCTAAGAGGTTCGCGACCGATCCTCCGCCGACCCAGACGAAGTCGCTACCACCGAGCCGCTCGATGGGATTTGCCGAAGGCTGAGGAAAGAGTTTGAGTTCCGTGACGTCACAGCCTGCCGCGTTGAAGGCCTCGTACAGCAGTGCGTAGTAGAGACTCGGATCACCGCTGGCCGTTTCGACGAGGCAGACGCGCGGGCGATCCTTCTTGGTAAGGGCGAGGCCGTCGAGAACCATTTGACCGAGACGCCATGACATCTGAACTGGTCCGGCGACCATACCGCCGGACGTCGCGAGAATTCGTGGTGTTTTCATGACACCGTTTTACTTCACGTTGGAGCGACGACGGCATTGCAGCGCCCTGTCTAGGATGCGATTCACGCCTTCATCTTCAAAGGAGATTCATGACCACGAGTGAAGCGGACCTTGACGCGCTGATTGACGAACTCGTGACGGCCTTTCCTCCTTCGACGGTAAATCCCGTCGAATTCTTGGGGGAGCAGTTCGATCGAGGCCTCGCGTGGACGCACTTCCCACTCGGTCACGGAGGGCTCGGCCTCACGCCCGCCGATCAGCTGTACGCGCTTCGCCGCCTGTCGAAGCTCGGCGCGCCGAGCGCCGTGGGCCGCAACGTCATCGGCTACGGCATGGTGGCGCCGACCCTCGTCGCGCACGGTACCGAGGAGCAGAAGGAACGCTTCTTACGTCCACTCTTCACGGGTGAGGAGATCTGGTGTCAGCTCTTCTCCGAGCCGGGAGCCGGGTCCGACGTCGCCGCGCTCGCCACGCGTGCCGAACTCGACGGCGACGAGTGGATTATTACGGGCCAGAAGGTCTGGACGACACTGGCACACGAATCGGCGTTCGGTCTCTTGATTGCGCGTACCAATCCTGACGTGCCGAAGCACAAGGGCATCACGGCGTTCCTCGTGGACATGCGCGCACCGGGCGTGGAGGTGCTGCCGCTCTATCAAGCGACCGGCGAAGCGGAGTTCAACGAGTGCTTCTTCACCGAGACGCGTATTCCCGACAACCGTCGACTGGGCGGCGTTGGTGAAGGGTGGGGCGTGTCGATCACGACACTGATGAACGAACGCGTCTCCATCGGCGGCACGGTGCCCCCGCGCGGTTCGGGGCTCATTGGTGAAGCGCTCAAGATATGGCGCCAGCGCTGGTCCACCCGAGGTGACGCGCACGCTCTCGCCGTCCGTAGTGACCTGATGCAGGCGTGGGTGAGAAACGAAGTCGCTCGACTGACGAACTGGCGCGCGAGCGACCTGCGACGTGCTGGCACGCCCGGGCCCGAAGGTTCCGTCGCGAAGTTGGCCTTCGCCGAGGAGAATCAGCGAACCAGTGAGCTCTGCGTCAACCTCATGGGTGCCGAGGGCATGTTGTACGGATCGAACTACCCGCAGGTCCGCCCGACCGAGTCGGCGATGACTGGTGGTGACATGCGCAAGGCCTTTATCCGCATGCGCGCGAACTCCATTGAAGGCGGTACGAGCGAAGTGATGCGCAACATCATTGGTGAACGAGTGCTGGGACTACCGGGTGAACCGCGCAATGACAAGGACGTCGCGTGGAAGGACGTGCCGCGTAGTTAGCGACGATTTACTTGTCGCTTAAGTGTTCGCCAAGGAAGTCGAGTGCCCGGCGAAAGGCGTCGCGCGCGGCGTCATCGTTGTAGACGGCCGGTCGCGCGTCACAGTGAAAGCCGTGTCCCGCGTCGGGGAAACGAACGACATCGGTCGTGACGTGGGCCTTCGTCGTGGCTTCTCGAAGTGCCTCGACGTCCTCGATTGGAATGCCCACATCGAGGTCGCCGAAGATTCCGAGCCAGGGAGCCTTGAGCTCAGGCGCGAGTTCGAGCAGCGGGGGAAGGCCCATGCGTCCCGTGCGCACGCCGCCGCCGTAGAAACTGAC
This sequence comes from Acidimicrobiaceae bacterium, assembly GCA_003141815.1. Classification (GTDB taxonomy): domain Bacteria; phylum Actinomycetota; class Acidimicrobiia; order Acidimicrobiales; family RAAP-2; genus RAAP-2. The sequence continues at coordinate 26,568 of PLNQ01000055.1, forward strand.
CGCAGCCCCGACGCTAGGAAGCGTCGCGCCGTAAAAGGCGACCGAGCCACCCATGCAGAATCCAACGACGCCGATCGACGAGGGACCGTAACCGAGCGTATCGAGAAAGTCGGTCGTGGCGTTCAGGTCGTTCGTCAGTCCTTCGAGGGTGAGTTCGCCAATCAACGACGTCGCGCGATCGACGTCGTTATAGGGAATCTCGGGCGCGCCGATTCGATGGAAGAGATGCGGCGCCACGACGAAGAAACCCGCGTCGGCGAAACGATCGGCAACGTCGCGAATATGGTCGTTGACCCCAAAGGCCTCTTGCAAAATAATGAGTGAACGTGGCGCTTCACTCGAGCCCGTGACGTACACGGGAAATCGAGGCAAGCGCTCCGTGTCGCTCACGCGAAGTTCGGCTCTTCGGTCCTCGAGCGTTTGAGTTCGTAGAAGCCCGGCGTGCTCGCCACCAAGACAACACCGTCGTACAACTTGCCGGCGGCTTCGCCCTTGGGCGCGGGCGTGACGACGGGACCGAAGAAGGCGACGTCGCCGACGTGGATTACCGGGGTGCCGACGTCGTACCCGACGGGGTCCATGCCTTGGTGGTGACTCGCTCGAAGGGCGTCATCGAACTCGGTACTCGTGGCGGCCTCGGCGAGATCGGCTTCGAGACCGACGTCGTTCAGTGCGTCGGTGATCAACTTGTCGAAGTCCTTTTGGTCTTGTAGGTGACGCCGTGTCCCCATGGCGCTGTAGAGCGGTTCGATGACTTTGTTGCCGTGGCGTTCTTCGGCGGCGATGAGCACGCGCACTGGTCCCCACGATTTCGCGAGAAGTTCCACGTACTCAGGTGAAAGGTCGCGTCCTTCGTTTAACACCGCGAGGCTCATCACGTGGAAGTTCACTTCGAACTCGCGAACCTGGGCGGCTTCGAGGAGCCAACGAGAGGTCATCCAGGCCCAGGGGCAGAGAGGATCAACCCAGAGGTCGACGTTCTTGGCCATGAGGAGGTCCTTACTTTTTGGCGTGTGCTGCTAACACAGTAATGACCGCGTTCGTGACACCGACCGCTGTAGGTAAGTCGATCATCTCGTCAATCGCGTGCGCGTTGGAGTGGGGACCGCCGACGCCCGTCGCGACGAATTGCACGTCGGGGTAGCGCTTTCCGAGTGCGGCGAGAAAGGGAATTGAGCCGCCCTCGCCGGTAAAGCCCACGGAGCGGCCGAAGGCGTCGAGCGACGCTTGCTCGAGCGCGGGCGCGAGCCACGGAGCGAGTACGGGCGCAACCCAACCATCACCGGAGGAGTCGACCTTGACGGTGACTTTGGCGTTGGACGGAGGATCGCTGAGCAGCATCTGCTCGGCGGCGGCGCCGGCGACCCCGGCGTCGATGGTCGGCGGGAGTCGAAAGGACAAGACAGCCGTCGTGAACGGTCGGAGCACGTTGCCGGCGATCTCGGGCGCGGGGAGACCGCCCATGCCAATGACCGAGAGCGTCGGGTACCACGTACGCCGCAAGAGTCGTTCCTCCGCGCTTGATCCCATCAACGCGACGCCTGGCACCATTGGCAACTCGCGAGCGATGACGTCGCCGAACTCTTGGGCGATGTCGTGGGCGGACTTCGTGTCCCCGGCGGGGATGGTGGCCCACATCTCCTCGACGAGGACCTCGCCAGTCGTGGCGTCCTCGACGCGGTCGAGGAGTTGGCGAAGCAGGCGAAACGATGAGGGCACGATGCCACTGACCGAGCCACTGTGCTGGCCCTGCTCGAGAACCTGGACGGTGACTTCGATGTTCACTACGCCGCGAAGTGACGTCGTCACCCACAATCGGTCGTACGTGAGCGCTCCCGAGTCGAGACAGATCATCAACTCCACGTCACCGAGGTGCTCGGCGAGCTCGTCGAGGTACGCCTCGAGATCGGGGCTGCCGCTCTCCTCGCTCGCTTCGATGACGACGACGCAACGTCCGTGGGGAATGCCGTGCGCCTCCATGGCCTCGATGGCGCTGAGTGCGGAGAAGAGGGCGTAGCCATCATCCGAGACGCCGCGCGCGTAGAGGCGATCGCCGCGTCGAATAGGGACGAAGGGTTCGAGTCCTTCGGACCAGTTACCGAGCGGGGGCTGCTTGTCGAGGTGTCCATAGAGCACGACGGTGGCGCCGTCGCCCGCGGTGGAGTCGACGGTGACGACGAGGGTGGGCGTGCGACCTTCGAGACGATGAATGGTCACGCCAAAACTGGCGAGTTGGCGAGCGCGCGCCCACGTGGCCATCAACTCAGCGGCTTCTTCGAGATGGCCGTGCTCTACCCACTCGGCGTCGAACATGGGAGAGAGGGAAGGTATCGCGCCAAAGGCCGTCAACGCGTCGAGCGCGGTACGTTCAAAGTCTGGAAGGAAGAGTAGAGGCATGCCAGCGAGATTACTGTGCGCGTTGGAGGCGAATGACCTGCCAGCAGTACCACGCCACGTCCGAACGAACGCCCTCGAAGAGGTCACCCTTCTTTCGAAGTTCCACTTCACTCACCATCTCATCAAGTTGGTGAATCTGCGACCAACCGTTTCGCACGCCGAAGTCGCCCGCAGGCCACACGTCGTGTCGGGCCAAGGTGTGCATCAGATACATCTGCGCGGTCCATGGGCCCACGCCGTGTACCGCGACCACATCGCTGAGCACGTCGTGGTCGGACATCTTGCCGTGGTGAGACAGGCGAACGCGACCGTCCATCGTTCGCTCGGCTAGGTCGATCATGGCCGCGGCCTTGCCGTTCGAAAGCCCCGCGCCTCGTAAGTTGGCGTGGCCCACTCGCTGGATCGCCTCGGCACTCACGTCGCCCACGCAGAGATCGATGACGCGCTGGTGAATCGTCGCGGCGGCTTTGGTGGCGAGAAGTTGACCCGTGATGGCGCGCGCCAGCGTGGGGAATCGTTGGGCCACCGGAGCACTTCGTCGCGGCGGCGGGGGACCGATGTCCTTGATGACGTTCTTGAACGCGCGATCGCGTCGAGCGATGACGGCGGCGATCTCCATTGGCGTGAGCGTTGATGACACGATTCGACTATTGCAGAGTTGTCGTCGGGAGATAGACGCCGTCAGGAACGTTCGTGGCGTGGGTCACGACGTCGACCAAGAGTGCGTGAATCGCTCGAACCGGCGCCGCGGGGAACCCGAAGCGTCGGCTGGCGAGAACGACGCGACGTTTGGCGATGTTCTCGATGGGCAGCGCGACGAAGTTGGCGCGAAGGTGCGGCGACAACATGGTGGCGGGCAAGATCGACGGGCCGTGGCCGTCGAAGGTCATCGAGGCGATGGTGCGTAGACCGTCGAGTTCGATAATCGCGTTCATCTCGACGCCCGCGTGACGAGCGGCCTCGTCGATCTCTCGGCGAATGGGGGTGCCGCGCATTGGAAGAAGGATGTCGTACTCCGTAAGGGTCGAAAAGGGGAGTGGGCCCATGAGATGGGCGAGAGGGTGATCGCGATGGGCGATGACGACCAGGTCTTCCGTGAAGAGGTCGACTTCGCTCAGTTCGTCGGCCATTACCGGCCACGCCAGTACCGCGAGGTCGAGCTGCCCGTTGACGAGACGCGGTTCGAGAGCGGAGTTCGTTCCCTCACTGATGCGCAGGTTGATCTTGGTGTAGCGCAGACGAAGATTCTCCAAGAGCAAGGGCACGATCCAACGTCCCGCGGTACCGATCATGCCGAGGGTGACTTGGCCGCGGATATCGGCGTTGAGTTCGGAGACGTCGGACGCGATGGCGCGAAGCTCCCGGAGAATTCTTCGGGCTCGTTCGACCACGATGACGCCCGATTCGGTCAGATTTCCCGTCGCCCGGCTGACCAGCTCGGTACCGAGATCGCTCTCGAGGCGCGCGACACGATTGGAGATATTCGACTGCACGGTCCCGAGCGCTTCGGCGGCACTCGAGAAGGTCCTGTTCTCGGCGATGCTGACCAGGGCTTCTAATTGGCGGATCTCCACGTATCTAGTATAGAGATGGAAAGTATCTCTCCTATTCGCTTGCGAGATACTCAGCGAACCGGCATACTCATATCAGCCTGTTTTACTCAAACCCCCCTTGAGTAATCAGAACGCTTTGCAAAAGGACCAACCACCCCCCGGTTGGTCCTTTTGCGTTTTCTGGGTTGTTAGCGTTGGTTCAATGCCACGTGAAACCTCTTTTCGCGATGACGTCGCCAGAGGAGCCGTTCGAACGGTCAATCTCCTTTCGCGCCTCGCGTCTCGAGGCTCGGGCACCGTCATTGGCGGGCGAGTGGGCCTCGCTATTGCGCCCGATCTCTTAGCGAACCTCTCGCGCGGCCGCGACGTGGTCCTCGTCAGTGGCACGAACGGCAAGACCACCACCACGGCAATGATTGCCGTCGGTTGGGGTGGTGCAGTCGCAACCAACGACACGGGTTCGAACATGCCCGAAGGTCTCGTCGCGGCACTCGTGGCGTCCAAGAGTCCCTCGGTGGTGCTCGAGGTTGACGAAGCGTGGTTGAGCGACGTCGCGCGCGCGACGCGTCCGCGGGTCATAACGTTGTTGAATCTTTCGCGCGATCAACTCGATCGTGCCAACGAAGTGCGCCAGATCGCCGAGCGCTGGCGCGCACTGCTCTCCGACTTAAGTGACGTGACGGTCGTGGCGAACGCCAACGATCCACTCGTGGTCTTCGCGGCCGAGCTCGCGGCCAACGTCGCCTGGTGCGATGTGCCCACGCCGTGGACTACCGACGCCGTCTCATGCCCGCGTTGTACGAAACCCTTGATCTTCGCCGACGGATCGTGGCGGAGTGACTGTGGTTTCGCGAAGCCGCAAGTCCTCGCCACCACCGATGGCGGTCCTCTCATCGTTCAAGGCACGCCGCTCGAAATAGACCTTCAACTACCCGGGGCATTTAACGAGGCCAACGCGGCAATGGCCCTGACGTCGCTATCGTACGTGGACGTTGATCTCCAGGGCGCCCTCGGACGCGTGAACGCCTTATCGAGCGTCGCCGGACGGTTCAGTCTTCGCCGATGGCGGGGTCATACCTTGCGTCTACTGCTCGCGAAGAATCCGGCGGGCTTCTCCTCGATGTTGTTGACGTTGAAGGATGACGGCGAGGACGTGTGGGTGGCCATCAACGCGCGCGTCGCCGATGGGCGCGATCCCTCGTGGCTCTACGACGTGCCCTTCGAGCTGTTGCGCGGACATCGGGTGTACTGCTTCGGTGACCGCCGCCTCGACTTGGCGACGCGTCTCGACTACGCGAACGTTGCCTACGTCGTCGTGACTGACGAGTCGTCGTTACCCGCGTCGAGTGACGTTATCAACGTGCTGGCGAACTACACGGCCTTCCAGGAGTGGCGAGCGAGGACCAAAGCGTGCTGACCATCGCACTGATCTATCCCGAACTCCTCGGCACGTACGGTGACGGCGGCAACGCGATGGTCTTGGCCGAGCGCGCCCGTCGGCGTGGCTTCGAATCGGAGATCGTCGACGTGGGTATCGCCGACGAGGTGCCCGACGCGGCCATTTATCTCTTGGGTGGGGGAGAGGACGGGCCGCAACGCCTCGGCGCCGACCTTCTTCGCGCCTCGTCCTTCGCCGCTCGCGTGCGTGACGGAATCTTTGTGTTCGCGGTCTGTGCGGGCTTGCAACTCCTCGGCACAAGTTTCTGTGTCGAAGGGGACGACGAGTACGAGGGACTTGGTCTCGTCGACGCGACGACCGCCCGAGGCGAGACGCGCTCGGTGGGCGAGCTCGTGGTGCGCGTCGATGGGCGAGCGCTCGCGGGATTCGAGAATCACGGGGGTCGAACGACGCTGGGTGGGGACGTTGAAGCGCTCGGCGTGGTCGAAGTCGGTCGAGGGAACAACGGCGTCGTCGATGGCTTTCGGACGCCGGCGATTTGGGCCACGTACGCGCACGGCCCGGTACTCGCGATGAATCCCTGGTTCGCGGACAAGGTGCTCGGGCGAGCGCTCGGTCGTGAACTCGAGCCTCTGGTTACGGTCGCGGACCAACTCTACGAAGAGCGAGTTGCGGCGCTCGCGCGCTAGTCGTCGGCTTCAGTACTGCCGTAGGTGGGATCACCGCTGACGTCGCGGCCGATTTCTTCGACGGCTTGCTCGATGCGCGCACCGAAGCGGCGCATGTTCTCGCCCTCTTCGCACCGCATGGGCTTGCCGAAGGCCACGATGACGTGGTGACGTCGTTCGCTTGGTGAGTCGACGTAAATCGGGGCTTTGGCGTACTTGGGCCCCTTCAGCTTTCCCGATTCGTGGATGTAAGTCGGGATGACCGTGGCCTTGGAGCGTTCGGCGAGGTACGCGGCACCCCCCTTGAACTCTTGGAGACGACCGTCAGGAGTGCGACCGCCCTCGGGATAGATCACGAGGTTCCACTTGTCCTCGACGAGTTCCAGCGCCAACTGGGCACTGCGACGATTCACTTTCAAGCGGTCGACGGGAATGGCGTTAAAGATAAGTACCGTCTTGAAGGCCTGTCGGACGTCCATGAAGAAACTGTCCATCGCCGCCGCGACGATGGTGCGTTTACGTTCCTTGGCCGGTATGGCCGACAGAAGGATGATGGTGTCGACGTGGCTCGCGTGATTTGCGACGAAGATAAAGGGGCGTTCGCCTTCAATGTTCTCGACCCCGCGAACTTCGAGGGTGGAGAGATAGCGGACGTAGGGCCCCATAATGTAACTCTGAATGATGTTGCGCGCGAAACGCGCAGTGTAGCCACGGCCCCACTTCGTTGGATAGTCCATGCCGAGCTTGGTCATGAGTTAGCGACGACGGCGCGGAGGCTTCTTTGGGGTGTAACGCTTTGACGCCGCCGGGGCGGGGAGCGCTTTCGTCGTAGCGTCCTTGTCGTTGGTAGTCGACGAGGACTTTGCCGATCGCCCTTCTCGTCGCGCTTGTCCTCGCTCTTTCGCGACTCGATTGGAGCTCGCGAAGCCGGCCTCGCCGTACTTCTGCAGCCGATAGGCGCGAAGGATCAACCACGAACCGAGTAGGACGAACAAGAGTCCGGCGCCGTAGACCGGTCCGAAGCCGAGGAAGATCGCGAAGCATGCAACACCCGCGCGCTTTCGGCGAACTGTGAAGTACAAAATGCACAGCGCGATGACGACGATGAACAACAGGCGGACTTCCCACGCGCCCGCGGTGGAGGCGAGAACCTCTTTGCAGAGCGTGCCCGCGTGGTGAAACCCGGTCGGACACGCGTTGGTTGCCGACGGTTTTACCGTCGTGGTGGTCTTGACGTTGCGAGCCCATTCGACTGCCGTCACGATGGCGAGGATGAAGGCCGCGCCAACGCCAATGAAACTGACTCGTCGCTCTAGTTGGTCAAGTCCTAAGACAACTTCGCGGGGGGCGAGCGATGGGCGTCGCCCTCGTCGCGATTTCATCGACGAGGACGACGTCGAGTTCGCGTTATCTGGCACGGATGAAGGTTACAGTGCCGCACCAATCAAATGGTCTGCTCAAACCGGTAGCATTGTTGCCTCGGGCGCTTAGCTCAGTTGGTTAGAGCGCAGCCTTCACACGGCTGAGGTCGCAGGTTCGAGTCCTGCAGCGCCCACCCTAGTGAGACGTGGCTTCAAGAGGTACAACTAAGTACCTTGTCCTACAGATGTCCTAGTATTGCTGGAAATCGCGCTACCGTTTCGCTATGACCGGAAAGCCGATCAAGACGTCACAAACGGGCACGATGCGCGAAAGATCACTGGGAAGTTGGCAACTTCGCGCGTTCGCGGGCGCTGATCCGGCGACAGGAAAACCTCGTCAGTTCTCGCGCACATTTCACGGTGGTCAACGCGCTGCGAAAAAGGCGTTGGCGACGTTGGTGGCTGAGGTTGACGCGGGCAGATTTCGTTCGACCTCACAGCGCACTGTGAGTCACCTGCTCGACGCGTGGCTTGAGGCTTCTCAGTCGAGTCAGCGTCCACGCACGATATACGAGAACCGCTCGAAGATCGAAAAAAGACTGCGACCGCGTTTAGGTCACATTAGGCTCGACAAACTGCAAGCCGACGCGATCGACGCGGCTTATCGAGCATGGCTCGCTGAAGGCCTTTCACCGGCGACGGTTCACAAACTCCGTAGCATTCTGAGCGCGGCGTGTCACCAGGCCGTGAAGTGGGATTGGCTTGACCGTTCGCCTACTGAGCGCGCGATGCCGCCGAAACTCGTTCGAAGAGAAATGAAGGTGCCGACGCCAGATCAACTCTCAATGCTCGTCACGGTCGCTGAAGAGTTAGACCCCGTGCTCGCGTGCGCCATCGCGCTCGCGGCGCTTACGGGAGTTCGACGCGGGGAATTGGTGGCGCTTCGATGGAGTGACCTCGATCTTGTCAAAAAGAAACTGCGCGTCCCAAAGGGCTTGACCGTCACTGGTGGTGAGCAACACACTGGACCAACGAAGACGCACCAGGCTCGCGAGATTGCTATGGACCCGGTGTGCGTGAAGGTGCTCAAGGTCCGTTGGTCATACATGAGCGCACTATCGAAAGAGGCTGAGTCGCCACTTGACGACGACCCGTACGTGCTCTCATACGATGCCAACGCTGCGTTGCCGGTCAACCCTGACACGCTGACTCATGGCTTTGGCTCTCTGTGCGCGACGCTCGAAGAACCTGCGTTGGCTCGGCTACGCAAAGCGAACAAAAAGGTCACTCGCGCCGATCTGCCTATCGCAAAGCTATGGCCCTTTCGGTACACGACCTGCGTCACTTCTCTGTGACGACTTTGATTGCAGCGGGTGTTGATATTCGCACCGTCGCTGAGCGCCACGGACACGCGCGAGCGACGATGACCCTCGATTTGTACGCGCACGCTTTGCCTGAGCGCGACCGCGAGGCTGCTGGAATACTGGGTAAAGCACTCGATTGGTAAGCAGCGCGCCAAGAGAGCGGACTTAGGCTAAGTGAGATGCGAGCAGAGGAACATCAGAGTCAATGGTTCTCGTTTGGCGGCGTCTTGTTCGGTGGAGGGGTTGTCGTAAGTGCTGACTGGATTTTCGCTGTCAAATCAGCCGCTCAACAGAATCACCTGTCGTTCTTGGATTGGCCAATCTGGCTCTCATTCATCATTATGGCCATGGGGATTTACGCAATGTTGGCCTCGTATATTGATCGTCTCCCACTCCCTGGAAAGGAGCGAGTAAGAGTTGCAAAGTTGCAGCGATCCGTGGCCTATGGCTATCTGACAGGTTTCCATCTCATTGGCAGCTATTTGTCAGATGAAGGCGAGAGGGAGGAAATCGCTGACTGGATTGCGAACGTCGGCGACTACGTGCGGGATGCTTGGGGATTTCCCGAACAGGCTGCAATCATCTCTTCGATTGAATGGAGCGAAGTGCCTGAAAATACCGCGATTGGCGTGAACGAACGATTAACCTCCCTAATTCAAAGATGCGGCCCACTTGCGGTTCCGGTTTAGTCTGATTTCTTGGTGGAGGGTGAACCTGAGTGGAGGGCTTACATCGACGGTAACGAACGATTGATGGGTGCTCGATGATTGCGCCGCCGCTGGCATCCTCGGTAAAGCCCTCGACTGGTAAAGCGCGGCAACGCCTAAACCAATCGAAATCTCTTTAATGACTTGACAGTGTTACAAGGGTATATCTTACTTCGTTTTAGTAATAGTTGTACTCGCTAAACCAGCGACGAGATATGTAGGAAAGTTGTGTTTGCAGCTCTGAGTTGAAGAGTTCCGCTGGCCCCGTTAGATGGGCCGGGTTCCGTGTTGAAATGTCATTTGACTAATCAACCTCAACAAGGAGACCCCAACCCATGACGATGCTAACCCCCGACTTCTCGTCGCGCCCCGGAACGCCCGCGAGCCGAGAAGTTTCTGATCCCATCACCGAACTGCTGCGCGGCCAAGCGAGAGAACTCATCGCCGCCGCCCTCGAGGTCGAAGTGCAGTTGGTGCCCAACCAACTACGCAGCGACGGCCGTGACGTCGTGCGCAACGGTTACCTGCCTGAGCGTCACGTCACTACCGCCGTTGGTGACGTCGAGGTCCCTCGGTTGCGTGCCCGCGATGGTGAAGTCGTGAACTTCGCGTCGTCGATGATCCCGAGATACCTACGCCGCTCGGCGTCGATCTCGGCCGGCCGTCTACGCCTACCTCAAGGGTATTAGCGAACGCGACGTGGCCTCAGTGCTCGAGGTTGTGCTCGGCGACGGCGCGAAGAAGCTCACGCCGTCGGTGCTCAGCGAACTGAAGAAGTCCTGGACGAAAGAGTTTGACGAGTGGAACCAGCGTGATCTCGCAAAGGTCAGATTCACCTACCTCTTCGCCGATGGCATCTATCAAGAGATCCGTGGTGACAACGGCGATCTGCGTGCTGGTGCTGATGGGCGTCAACGAGAAGGGAAAGAAGCACTTGATCGCCATCGAGGACGGGACTAGGGAGTCCACCCAGAGCTGGCGCGAGGTTCTGCTCAACGCCAAGTCCCGGGGACTGAAGGCCCCGAAGCTGGCGACCGGTGACGGGGCGCTGGGTTTCTGGGCGGCGCTCTCCGAGGTGTTCCCCTCGACCACTTCAGAGGTGTTGGATGCATAAGACGTCCAATGTCCTCAACTATTTGCCCCGAACCACTCGTTCCAAAGCCAAGGACGACTTGCATCAGATCTGGATGGCCGAGGGTCGAGTAGCGGCCGAGAAGGCCATGGCACTGTTCGAAGAGAAGTACGCGGCCAAGTATCCGAGGGCCGTCACCTGTCTCGTGAAGGACCGCGACGCGTTACTCGCCTTCTACGACTTTCCCGCCGAGCACTGGCTGCATATTCGCACCACCAACGCCATCGAGTCCACGTTCGCCACGTTGCGGCATCGCACCAAGCGGGTGAAGGGTGCCTTCTCCAAAGACAGTGCACTTTCGATGATGTTGCAACTCGCCCTCGAAGCACAGACGCGCTGGCACCGGATCACCGTGGTCGAACGACTCGGTGAACTGATCGAAGGCGTGCGCTTCGTTGACGGCGTGGCGCAACTCGCGGCCTAGCCAACAACGTTTGATGATCGACGCCTGGTGATCCAGGCTGACATCGTCACGTCCACGAATGGTTCGCCGCGCGCGTGTTACACGCCGGCACTACGATCACCGATGACATTGACGCACGAGGTCACGAGTCCACCAACGAAATCAGTCGGCTCAAAACTTCAAGGCATCAAACACAAGATTCCCGTATAACTCATGCAAAGGGTCGAATTAGTGTGCACATGCTTGCGATTCGAAAGGGAATTGTTCCGTCGACGATAGTCAGAAACACTGTCTGGCTGCTCGGAAACAGAACAATGAATCGCGCCGGGAAAGCGGGAGAGCGCCCTCCAAGAAACCCGGCTGTGCCCCGTCGGCAGTAGTAATACCATTCGGGGCATCCCTCTATGATGGCCGTAGTTCACTGAAGCCGAGATGAGGCACGATTTTTCACATCGATTCCAATAACGAAGCCGTCCTGCACGCGACTGACGCGGTTCTGGAAATGGTGCTGGAATTGCGCACCCACGAGGACGGTGGCGAGTCGCTGGCCCTCTGGATCGAGGTCGCCGGTTCGAGAGAGCGCGGCTACACCTACGGCATTTACTTCCAGGCGGTTGGCGAAACCATGCCCGATGACTGGACCACTGAACGTGGCGGGCTCACATTCGTAGTGCCAACTAAAAGCATCGACAAGATTCGGGGATCGGTCATCGACATTAATCCTGACTCTGACCAAGGCGGAATGGTCATCGAGAACCCGAACCGACCGCCCCGCCCCATCGGCGATCACTGCATGATCGCGCGCGCCTGTGGCGCCGACGCCGTGCGGGTTGAGGATCCGGCCGGCCTGAGCGGCGTCATTGCCAAGGCCCGGAGTTCAAATTCAGTCACTTTGATCGAAGTTATGACCAGGCCCGACGCGTATCCGCCGGTCACTCTGTGGGAGGGACACGATGTTCAGCTCCTCGGCGCTCGCTAGGTCGAATGCCCGGTCCGCGTCCCGGGAGGACTGCGGTGGTTAGCGCCGTGGCGGAGAACGTCATTCTGCGGATCGCCGTGCTGGCTGGTGACGGAATCGGTCCCGAGGTGACCGGCGAAGCGTGTCGGGTCCTCGAGCACGTCTCCAATCTTGACGGGCGAATGCGCATCGAGTTGACCCACTTCGACTGGGGAAGTGAGTACTACTTGCGCCACCGCGTCATGATGCCCTCCGACGGGCTCGACCAGCTGGCGGGCTTCGACGCGATCCTGCTGGGGGCCATCGGGGATCCCCGGGTGCCCGATGACGTGACCCTCTGGGGGCTGCTGCTGCCGATCCGCCAGCGTTTCCAGCAGTACGTCAACCTGAGGCCGATTCGCCTCCTCGCGGGCGTGCCGTCACCGCTGGCCAACCGCCTACCTGGCGACATCGACATGCTCATTGTGAGGGAGAACAGCGAGGGCGAGTACGCTGGCAAGGGGATCTTCCTGAACGAGGGAACGCCAGAGGAGATGGCCCTGCAGATCGGGGTCTTCTCGCGTCGCGGTGTCGAGCGAGTGCTGCGTTATGCCTTCGAACTCGCGCGGCGAGGTGGACGTTCCGTGACGAGCGTGAGCAAGGCGAACGCGCTCAACTACTCCGGGGTCTTCTGGGACCGCATGCTCGACGAAGTGGAGCGCGACTACGCGGATGTGCCATGCCGGCGTCTCCTGGTGGACGCCGCGGCTCTGCACATGGTCCTCGACCCAGGCAGGTTCCAGGTTGTGGTCGGGTCGAATCTCTTTGGCGATATCCTCTCAGACCTTGGGGCGGGCCTCGTCGGCGGAATGGGACTGGCGCCCAGCGCGAACCTGAACCCGGAGAGCCTCTTCCCGTCGATGTTTGAACCAGTGCACGGCTCGGCACCGGACATCGCGGGTCGCCAGATGGCCAATCCGTTGGCCGCCATCTGGGCGGCCGCGATGATGGTCGGTCATCTCGGTTTCCCGGAGTGGGGAGGCGAGATGGTTCGCGCCATCGAGCGGCTGCTGGCCGAGGGAACGGTTCGGACTCCCGATCTCGGAGGCACGGCGACTACGGGTGAAGTGACCGAAGCGCTGCTGGCCGACCTGAGGGTTCCGACAGGTTCGGTGGTCGCATGAGATTGGTAACTTGGCGACCGGAGTCCTCTGGGGATCCAGTTGCGCTATGCAGTCCAGGGAGGGGGGTGTCCACTAACTCACACGACGTTGCCCTCTCGTTGGTGATGGCGATGTTGAAGTAGAACGGCGTGGCAGCGCCATTGACGCCGCTCAGTTTCGCGGCCATATGGGTCTCCCCAGTGCACCGTGGTGGCACGGGCAGCGGGAACGAATCCATCGGTGGCCACGACCGTCGCGGAGACCGTCAAGACCACTGAGCACATCAATCGCCACTTCGAGAAGGGGACGTCGGCCATCGTTGACCCCTCCTTCACTCACGCGCAGCTGGACTACAAGCTAATGGTAGTGACGAAGCGTGCGCCTGGGTCTGAGCGCGTGATTATTTAGTGCTCTGGATCGTAATGCTAAGCACGTATTCTGACCGCCTCGGCGTGCCGGCGGTAATGGATCCACGCGTTTATCAGAGAGCCGTCCTATGAGATTGGCATGACCCTTGCGGATGAACTTCCATTCGAATGGCGAGGCGGTCTGCTCGGAGCGGCGTTCGAAGACGAGCACTCGTTCTTCGACATCGGTGAGGCTAGCGAAGTCATTCGGTGTAAGCACCTTGCGCTGGATGACCGTGAAGTGGATCTCCACCTGGTTCAACCACGAGGCGGGGACGGCACGTGTGCGTGGCAGAGATTCTTCTAGTGCGCCGCCAGGCGTTCGACGAACTTCGTGCCGCGGTGGCTCGAGCTGTTGTCGACTACCCAGAACACCCGCCGAGCAGAGGCGTAGGGCTCTTGGCGCATGGCCTGTTTGACCATGCGCTCGAAAGGCTCGATGTCGGTGGTGGTCTCGCAACGCCCGAAGATCTCGGCACGATTAACGTCCCAGGCGGCGAGGTACTGCGGCGAGCCGCCTCGGTCGTACTCGAACTCCACGTGCGTGGTGTTATCTTTGCCGGCGCCCAGGGTGGGGCGGCAACGGATACGGGCCCGTATCGAGGTCTTCTCGTCGGTCGAGATCGCGAAGTCCCTCTTCCCGAGGGTTTTCGCTCCCCAGTCCTGGCGTAGAGGTCAAGGACCCGTGCCCGCCTTGTCTTCGAAGTCGGGATCGCGCGGAAAGATCCGCGAACGTAGTTTCCACGGTCTGATGGCGTTTTCGGACAGCCACCGCCAAATGGTGGTTCCCGAGATCTCGGGAACAATCCCGCGACCGACAATTTCGGTGACAATGTCGGGCACGTGCAGGCGCGGCAGCGGTGCGCGTAGGCGGCTGGGTAACTCGCAGGCCAACGCCTTCACTGCGACTACCACCTCAGGGGGAAAAGACCAGGAACCGACGTCCCCGGGGACGTTCTTCAAGCCCGGGCAGTTCCTGCTCGAAGAAACGTTTGCGCCACTTGGAGACGATCACTCTTCGCGTGTCCAGGCATCGTGCGATCTCATCGTTGTCGAGACCCTCGGCCGCCATGAGCACGATCGTGGCTCTCACCACCTCACAATACGGCACCGTATATCTGCGGGCACGATCTTCCAGCTCGCCGTGCTGCTCCTCGGTGAGGGTGATATCAAGCGACTTTTCTCGACATGAAATCCCCTTCTCAACGGAGATCATACGTTACTGAAAGTGCCAACTTACCTGATCCAACCTGCCCTCAACACTCTCATCATTCGAGCCAATCATTACAGTTTGAACTACCGAACGGTTTGCTTGACAACAACGACTCAGAATGTCACCGAAGTTGATCTTTGGCGATGACTATTTGCCAAGAATCTTCCGTGCCCTTGTGACCACCGGTGCATCAACCATTTCGCCGCCCACCAGAACGACGCCATCGCCTCTCTTTTCAAAGACGTCAAGTACTTCGCGGGCCCATTGCACGTCCGACGCCGACGCACGAAAGATTGAATCTACAATCGATACTTGCGCGGGATGGATGCATAGCTTGCCGCCCATACCAAGCAGGCGAGCCGCCGTGGCCTCTTCAATTAGTTTGGCATCATCGTGAACTGCCAGTGTTGGTCCGTCGACGGGGGAGGGGAGACCAGTCGCAGCTGAAGCCACGACCAAGCGTGACCTAGGGTAGGCAAAGAGTTTCTCATTAGGCTCTGCACCAAGTTCAGCCGTGTAGTCCGCGCTACCGAATAAGAGACGACTGACGCCGGATGCAGCGATTTCCTCTGAAGCCACTATTCCCTGTGCCGACTCAATCAAGGCGAGAACTGGGACATCGCTCTTGCAGGCGAGGCGATACCGTCCAACCTGCTCCGCCGATTGCACCTTGGGCAACATGACAGCGCTCACCCATCGACAGACGGCAAGGAAGGCGATGTCATCCTCAAAGTGATCTGAAGTCTCGTCGTTGATTCGCACGCACGCGCCCCTACTTGGTTGGAGTAGGGCCAGGTTGCCTCGTGCACGTGCCTTGTCCTCGCTTCGTACCGCATCCTCCAAATCAATGATCACCACGTCGGCCGTTGTCAACAGGGCCTTTTCGACTTGATCAAGACGACTTGCTGGAGCGAAGAGGAAAGTTCGAGCAAGGTTCACGGGCATGATGTCGTCTCGCGGACCATCCCCGCCACCGCGGGAGTCGCGCATCGAAACCAGAGGCGCCCTTGGCAAGATTGTGGTCGAACGTCAATCATAGTGTTGGGGACCCTTTTCGCTTGAGTCACAATCCTTGGCCGTTTCTGCATCCACGGCTGACATCAACTCTCGTGGCCGAGACAGTCGAATTGCTGTCTCCTGCCCGTTCCCACTCTCGCCACGAGGCGAGCGTTTTACTCCCAGACATCTTCATTGTTGGGACGGCGGCGAGGCGGGGCAGACGACTGCTTCCAGACCATGAACTTTCGTCGGAAGGAGCAGACTTCTAACCCGTTCTGATTGAAGCCTTTGCTCTCCACGCGGATGATTCCCCGATCATTCCTGGAGGATGAAGCAACTTTGTCCAGGACTCGCGATTCCGCATAGATCGTGTCGCCGTGAAATGTCGGATTCTTGTGCACCAGCGACTCAATCTCGAGATTCGCAATGCAGGAACCGGACAGATCAGGGACACTCATACCAGTTATAAGGGAGTACACCAGATTTCCGACAACAACATTCTTGCCTTGCACACTTTCGTGTTCGCCAAACCAGGCGTTCGTATGCAGCGGGTGGTGGTTCATGGTCATCATGCAGAACAAATGATCGTCGAATTCAGTGATTGTCTTGCCAGGCCAGTGCCTGAAGATGTCGCCGGAATTGAATTGCTCGAAGTAGCGGCCAAATGGGCGATCGTACGTTGTCATAGCATCCCTCTCTCAAATGGCCCGAATTCAATCCTCACTGCGCCTCCCCACCACAAAGAACTACAACTGTGGGCCATTGCAACTCACACACGTCCTGTCACTGTTGATGATCCACTGACGGATTCGAGTGAGTACCACCGCGCACAAGGGCCAATTCCAAGAACCTGTCAGTCGCGTCGAAGGCGGTACTGATCGATGTAGTCGGTATTCAACTCCCAACCGAGGCCTGGTGAGTTACTTAGAGTGAGCTCACCATTTATGAGCGGAGGCCGATTGCTGATCATATTCCACCAAAATGGATCTCGGTCAGGATGAAAGCACTCCGCCACTGTGCCGTGAGGCTGACTAGCGAGCAAATGAGTCGAGACCTGAGGCTCCTCGTGATGGCCCACCAGGACGTCATAGGTCTGTGCGACTGCCGCGGTTCGGAACCAGACCGTTGGGCCACCCGACCACGATGCGTCAAAGTTACAGATATCAATCGAGCCAATCTCCATCAAATCTCGACAGCCTGCTGGTGACACTTCGCTCTGCCCGGCGCACACCGGGATTCCCCCACGCATCCTGACGTCGCGCAAACTCCTTCGATCATTTTCCCAACGCACTGGCTCTTCGAACCAAGCAATATCTAAGTCCTCCACCAAACTGCAGAACTCCAACGCCTGGACGACGGTATATCCCTGGTTCGCATCGACTGCGATGGCGAAGTCAGGTCCGGCAGCCTCTCTCGCCAGGCGGACTCTCTTGGCATCCTCCACGGGAGAGGCCCCACCGACTTTGAACTTGACGCCGGCGAGCCCAGCTTGTTTGTAGAAGCCAATCTCATCTGGAATAGTGCCCAGTGGCTCTCCGTAATAGCCACCAATGGCGTACATGGGCAAACGGTTGCGATATCCACCCCAAAGTCGCCATAGAGGTTGCCCCAGCGCCTTGCCGACTGCGTCCCAAATCGCCGTGTCGACGCCGGCAAGAGCAACGAGTCCTATGCGGCGATCACGAAGAATATCGAAGGTAACGGGAAACGCTTTCTGCCAGCACTCTTCGACTCGAAAGGCGTCGAGCCCGAGCAGATTCGGCTTGATCTCTTCGTGGACAATTCTCTCAATCTCAAGCAGGGACTTGTCTTCATCGCCAACGTAGGCTTCGCCAATAATCCCATCGGCCGTCTTGATCCTCGTCACCAAAGTTGCACGATTCGTCATTCGATAGTGACTACCTTGGAACAACTTCGCGAGCGGGGCCAGCACCGGCAACGTTTCGATGTCCGTAATAATGAGTCCAGATTCACGCAACTCTGGGATATCCTCCACGACTGTTGTCACAATCCCTTCATCTCGCATATAACGCCTTTCTTGCGCAATTTCTTATCCACGATCAAACCCTTCATCTCGGCGTCTGAATACTCGACGCTCCCCCAACCTGCGACCAACGTTTCACCATCTTCAAGCGTCAATTCTCCCTGCCTAAGTCCATAACTGGAAACGATACCACTTTCTCGTAATTTGCCTCAACACGCGCTTTCCTAACCGCTAAGTCCGCGGAGACAGCCATCGACCGTCAGGTGACGTTCAAGCAACGCAAGGCCCTCAATCCCGCAACCTCCACCTCGCAATCCAGCCGAACTGGTCACTGCATCCGACCGTCACACCCCGCTGAAATTCGAAGCGCCAGTTTCTTCGGGCTGGGAGCGGCTGAGGGACGTGGCGGGCCACCTTCTGAGCCGCGCTGTCGGGCATAGACGCAGGCTGGGCCGATCGATAGATCACCGTTTGTCGCTCGGCGAGAACTGGTCGATCGCCCTGGTGGATCACGTGTTGCCAGTTTGCGAAGGCAAGCAGCCACTATGGCCTTACTTCTCGACGGTATCTTCCAGGACCGAGTGACGCTCGGCGCGCCCTCCGAGTCGGAACGGCGCGAGTCAGCTGAACTTTACGCAGGCCACCATGTGTCTGGGACAACGCGAAGCCAGGCTGTCCACGCGCCTTGGGCGCCCGTCGTCGCCTATCACCGGCTGCGGGATGAGTTCGGCGAAACATGCCCAGTGCCGCAGTAGAGGGGCATCGTCACCTGCTCGCAAGGGACGCTTCAACTCAAAGACCCAGCCAGGACCCTGCGCGATCTCTGGTGCCATTGAATCGACGCGCATCTCTCCGGTAAAGTCGTGGTCGTGGACATGGCGGTCACGCTTGCGCCCGACCCGGATCGCTCGGGTGGTCGGCGAGAGGGACGACGGTTACGTCGAGCCATGGACTCATTGGAAGCGATGAAATCGCTTCATCGAGCCGAGTGGCACTTTCCGCATGCCAAATCCCGACATTTGCCCACCTACCCGGGATACGCCACAACCGAACAAGCACCCCTTCGCCGGCGAGTTGACTAGCTCGCGCGGCTTCAGCGGCTATCAGTTCAACCTTCTGACGCTCGTCGTTCGATGGTGGCCAGTTCACCTCAATCGCAACCAAAAAATCCATCTGTGGACTCCTTACAAATTACCAATAAACTGACCAGGATACCAGTGAGCACGTCGTAAATCGGAGCCAATGCATGTTCAGATGGGTGTGTATCGGTTTGACGTCTGGATGGTCGCTCAAGGCGCGCGAAACTGAAGACGGTGCCACACCGGTCAACTGCTCAACTTCTCTGGTCGTTACGGGTCGGTGACTACTGACAATAGTTCAGGCTGCGCAGGCATCGGTAGTAGTTTTTAGTGGAGAACTTCATCACCCGGCAGGTCACCGTGACGGGAAACCCGTCACGGTTAAGTTCGCGGACCAGCGGGCAGATCATTTTGGGGAAAGGTTCTTCGCGAAGTAGGCCGTAGCCCGTCGCAAGATCGAAGTCGCTGAGCAGTTTGAGGCGTGGAAATCCGGCGGCCTTCACGCGTCGCTCGCGATGTCGGTCGTCGACTTCGGCCAAGAGCACGTGAGCGAGGAAGTCGAGGTAGGTGGACTGTTCGACGCGTGTCGCTCGCGATCGAACTGGCTTGGGCGCGAACCGTGGGCAAACGAAGTGCGCGCGTTGAGGGTTCGATCGATGCGAGCGCGCCCGTGCGTAGGTTTCGTCATCAGTGCACCGAGAGCAGTTCGTCGTAGTGCGCCACGCTCGGCAGCGCTCGATCGTAGTGACGTAGTTGGGCGACATTTCCTACCTACGCACCTGGGAAGGATGCCTTTACCTCGCGACGGTGATCGACGCGCACTCGCGTCGCGTCATCGGTTGGGCCATCAACGAGCACATGCGAAGTGACCTCGTCGAGGACGCCCTGCGCATGGCGATCACGCTACGTGGGGAGCGACCCGAGACCGTCATATTTCACACCGATAGGGGCACCTCAATACGCGTCGGACCAGATCACCACCTTCGCCGCCAAGAACGGACTCATCCGCTCGATGGGTTACACCGGGGTGTGCTGGGACAACGCGATGGCCGAGTCGTTTTTCGCCACCTTGAAGACCGAGTTCTACTACCGACGCGTGTGGCCCACGAAGAAGCGTGCTCGCATTGAAGTTGGCAAGTGGATCGAGGACCGCTACAACCGTCGATGCCGACACTCGTCACTCGGACAAATCTCGCCCGTTGCTTTTGAGATGCAATACTTAACCAACACCGCGGCTCTAAAGAAAGCCGCTTAACCCGTGTCTACTGATCGGGGTCAAGGCCAATTTGATAACTCGCATCAGACTGAATATGCTGGAATCGTTTGCTGAATTGTCATCTGATTGTTGCGCTTGGGAGGGGATCTTGTTGCGGACGTTGGGATGTGGGGGGTGATGACCGGAGTGGGGAGGCAAATCGTTGTTTAAACTCATGAGCGACGAATCAATCAGCAGGGTTGGATCGACTCCAATGGTTCCTAGAATTGCTGTGATCGGGTGTGGATGCTGGCCTGCCCGGTATCACATCCTGGGTCTGCTGTCCTACGAAGGGGCCGAGTTAGCTGGAATCGTGGACCCTAATCCGAACCGCCTCACCGTTGCTCGAGACGCATTCGATGTTCGTGCGTTCGAATCTCTTGACGAACTCCTAGCAGCGGTGAGTATCAATGGAGTGGTTTGGCCGCCATCAGCGCTACGTATTGTATGACGGTGCGACATGCTCTTCGAGCCAGACTGCACATCATGATGGAGAAGCACATGATGGTCCGAGCGAGTGAGCTCATTTTC
This sequence comes from Acidimicrobiaceae bacterium, assembly GCA_003141815.1. GTDB lineage: Bacteria > Actinomycetota > Acidimicrobiia > Acidimicrobiales > RAAP-2 > RAAP-2. Next base: position 47,120 of record PLNQ01000055.1, read on the forward strand.
GCCAGATGTATTACTGTCGTCGTGGTTACCATCGACCGATGGACTTCAGGTGAACACGTGGTCCGCCCAGTGGTGTTGTTGTGGTGAACTCGAAATCCGTCGATGACCAGATCCGGCTCAAAGTGGGGGAGTTCACCTGCTTCCTTGACGGCGCCGACATCCGGGAACTCTGGATTGGTGGCCGGCGGATCCTGTCCAGGCTTTACATCGCAGTACGGGACGAAGCGTGGAACACGGTGCCGTACAGCTGTTCCGAGCCTGAGATCTCGATGGGTCTCGACGGATTCGACGTGCGGCTAAGGTGCGCGGTCGACGTACCGCCGATCGGGGCCGAGTGGATCGTTAGGATCGCTGCTACCTCGGAGGGTGAGTTCGAGTATGCAATGGATGGACGGATGTCGAACAGTTTTCGCTTTGCAAAGCTCGGACTCAACCTCCATCATCCGCTTCCCGAAAGCTTGGGGGCCAGGTACGTTGCACGCTGTGGTGACGAGACGGTCACCGGGAGAATCTCCAGCCTCATCGAACCACAGTTCTACGTCGACGAGAAACTCAGTGGCATGTTCATGCCCTATGAAGAACTCGACCTGGAAGTCTCTCACAGTGAGAAGATCGCCTTCCACTTTTCCGGCGACAAGTTCGAAATGCAAGATCATAGGAACTGGACCGACTACAATTTGAAATCCTATGGCACTCCGCAGTCCGTTCCGGTTCCACTCTCGGCGGAACCGGGTCAGCGTATTTTCCAGTCGGTGCGGATACACTGCGATGCGGCTCGCTCGACCCTCTCGCATGTGCCTTTGGCGACCGATGTGGCAATCAAGGTTGACCGCTCGCGGATAGTTGTCTTGCCATGTCTGGGTTCGGAATTTCCCGATGAGATAGCGACCTTGGACGAACAGGTAGCCGACTTGATTCAAGGCCTCGAACTTGGATTTGTGCGGGTGAATCTCGATCTCACCTCCGAGAAGGCTGCAGAGGCCGGAACTGCGAGCGTCGAACAAGTCACCGCGTTGGGGTGTCGCGTCGAGTTGGCCCTGGTGTTGTCCCCCGAGGAGGTTAGGGCGAGTGAGGTCGCCCGATTGCAGGTGTGGCTCGAACGTGTCCGGCCACACCTCGAACGGGTGGTCGTCCTCGAAGGTCCTAGGGGGTACCGTATCGGGCGGACAGCGACCCCGGGCCAGAAGGTTCGGGCGCTCCGTGATGTCATCGAGAGTCAGTGTGGGCCGGTCGCGATGGTCGCGGGCACGGAGCAGCACTTCGCCGAACTGAACCGTGCATGGCCAGATCTCGACGGCGTCGACGGCGTGGGTTACACGATCTGCCCCCAAGTCCACGCCGCCGACGACGCCTCCATAATGGAAAACAGCTGGGGTCAAGCCGACACAGTTCTCACTGCCCGCGCTAGAACGGGTCGCCGACCGGTGCACATCTTCTCACTGGCGTTGATCGGCAAGTTCGGCCCGTATCCGGGCGGCATCCCAGATGTTCCCGTTAGGACGGCATACGGCGATCCACGTCAGTACACGACCTTCGCTGCTGCATGGACTGTGAGCTCGCTCCGCCAACTCATCGACGCCGAAGCGGCTTCGGCGACCTACTTCGAACTCGCCGGAGACCGCGGGCTTGTCCGGCCTACAACCAGTCCGGATTCGGCCGGTGCGACAGGAACTGACTACGTTCCCGGACCCGTATACCGAGTGCTCGAGGTCGTGACCCATTGGAACGGGGGCAATCTCGTACGGGTCTCCCGTGTTGAGGGCTCGATGATCATCGGTGTCGGCATGGAGTGGTCCGATCGCAGCGAGTATCTTCTCGCGAACCTTGAGCCGGTGCCACGGCGAGTTGAACTGTCCAACCTTTCGGGCATGCTCGATGAGGTGAGCGACATTGATCCGCGCGACTCGTCGGCTCCGGCAGAGTGGGTGGCTCGGGCGAGAGAATCCGTCGTCCAGGTATCTGGGCAGGACTCGGCGGATTTCGAAATTGGGCCGTACGGTGTCGTCCGGCTTCGGAGTATTCTTTGATAACACCGGTCGTACCTCTTGGACCGAACGCGAATAACGTTCGAGTTTACCTGTGGTTCGGCGTTGTGGACCGTGGTCCCGAGCACCGAGCACCGAGCGCTGGCCCAAACGTTTCTCGCTCATCTGGCTCGGTGGGGGGTAGGTCTTGCCAGCCGCTCCTTATCGATTCCGGCATGAGGTTCTCCACTTCTCCGATTCACCGACATCCTTGACCTCAGGCAGACGCAGTCCGATAACGCCCTTCACTCACCGATGTGGCAAATTCCCAGGTCGGCCATCCACCCATAAGTGAAGCGGGTAGACAAGTTCCGATAGTGGAGCCTGTATTTATCATGAGTTATAACCAGAATCTGTGGATGCACCATTTGACAAAGGGCACGAAGTACCTTCCTCTTTGAACAGAATAAAGGAACGCTGGCGCTGGAATGCTGAGAGTACATGTTGACGGGGTCACGGCGGAGCCATCGGCCACGCTGGACGAACGAGTTGCTGAAGGGGCCCGCCGGAGGCTGGCCGCTATCCTCGAGGCTTAGCGAGTCCAGCATCCTGGAGGCCGCTCTA
>PLNQ01000162.1 GCA_003141815.1 Acidimicrobiaceae bacterium
GGATTGGAATTCGTCGTTTTTTCACCACCGAGGATCGTCATCCCTACGACGAAGTGGTCTGGGACCGTCGCGACGCGCGAATCTCGAACTTTCGTGACGGCTCGGTAGCGTTCGAGCAACTCGACGTGGAAGTGCCCTCCACCTGGTCATTCAACGCGACGAACATCCTCGCCCAGAAGTACTTCCGTGGCACGCTGGGCACGCCCGAGCGCGAGACCTCACTCAAGCAGGTCGTCGACCGCATCGTCGACACCGTGACGACGTGGGGCGTCGAGGGTGACTACTTCGTCGACGAAGAAGAGTCCGAGACCTTCCGCGCCGAACTCAAGCACCTTCTCATTACTCAAAAGGCCGCCTTCAACTCACCGGTCTGGTTCAACATCGGCGTGAAGGGTGTTCCCCAGCAGGGCAGTGCCTGCTTCATCCTCGCCGTGCAGGACTCGATGCGTTCGATCCTCAACTGGTACACCGAAGAGGGCATCATCTTCAAGGGTGGTTCGGGCGCGGGCGTCAACCTCTCCAAGATTCGCTCCAGCGCCGAAGCACTCGAAGGGGGCGGCACCGCGAGCGGTCCCGTCTCGTTNNCGTCGCGCGGCGAAGATGGTCATCCTCGACGCCAATCACCCCGACATCGAAGAGTTCATCTGGTGCAAGGCCAATGAAGAGAACAAGGCGCGCGTGTTGCGTGACGCCGGCTTCGATATGGACCTCGACGGCAAGGACATCAACTCGATTCAGTATCAGAACGCGAACAACTCCGTGCGAGTGTCGGACGAGTTCATGGAGGCCGTCCTCGCCGACGGTGACTGGAACTTGACCGCTCGTCACGGCAACGCGACAATCCGCACGGTAAAGGCACGCGACCTCTGGCGTCAGATCGCTCGCGCCGCGTGGGAGTGCGCGGACCCGGGTCTGCAGTTCGACACCACCATCAACAAGTGGCACACCTCGTCGAACACCGACCGGATCAACGGTTCGAACCCCTGCTCGGAGTACATGCACATCGACAACTCGGCGTGCAACCTCGCCAGCATCAACTTGATGAAGTTCCTCGGTGCCGACGGTCACTTCGAAGTCGAGGCCTTCAAGAGCGCCGTCGAGGTGCTCTTCAGCGCGCAGGAGATCATCGTGGGCGCGGCCGACTACCCGACCGAGAAGATCGGCGAGAACTCTCGTAAGTTCCGCCAGTTGGGCCTCGGCTACGCCAACCTCGGCGCGCTGTTGATGGCGTCGGGACTCGCGTACGATTCCGACGCTGGTCGGGCCTGGGCCGGCGCGATCACCGCGCTGATGACCGGCCACGCCTACGCCACCAGTGCCCGCACGGCCGGCCGCATGAGCCCCCACGAGGGCTACGCGGAGAACGCCGAGCCCATGCTCAACGTGTTGCGCATGCACCGTGACGCGGCGTACGAGATCGACGCCGACTTGGCGCCGGCCAGCATTCTCGAGGCCGCGAAAGTTGCGTGGGAAGAGGCCGTGGACTTAGGCGTTCGTCACGGCGTTCGTAACGCACAGGCGACGGTGCTCGCCCCGACGGGCACCATTGGTCTCTTGATGGACTGTGACACGACGGGCATCGAACCCGACCTCGGACTCGTGAAGTTCAAGAAGCTCGTGGGCGGCGGCAACATGTCGATCGTGAACCAGACCGTGCCGCGCGCGCTCGACGTGCTCGGCTACAGCGAAGCAGAGCGTGACGTCATCATCGCCTACATTGACGAGCACAAGACCATCGTGGGCGCACCCGCGCTGAAGGCCGAGCACCTGCCGATCTTCGCGTGCTCCATGGGCGACAACACGATTCACTACTCGGGCCACGTGCGCATGATGGGGGCCGTACAGCCCTTCATTTCGGGCGCGATCTCGAAGACGGTGAACATGCCCGAAGATGCGACGATCGAAGACGTGGAGAATCTCCACCTCGACGCGTGGCGCCTCGGCATCAAGGCCGTCGCGATCTACCGTGATAACTGCAAGGTCGGCCAGCCCCTCTCGACGGCGAAGAAGGACGGCGAGGGCCAGAGCGCACCCGCCAGCGAGTCCGACGTCGACGCCGCGGAGATGGTCGAGCTCTACGCGCAGGTCGCGCGACTCGAAGCCGCACTTGAGCACGCTCGAGACGAGGGCGCGCACGTGGTCGTGGGCGCCGTTCGCGAACGGCTTCCTCGTCGACGCGTCTCGTCGACCTTCGCTTTTCGCGTGGCCGACTGCGAGGGCTACGTCACCGTGGGTGTCTACGAAGACGGACGACCCGGTGAGGTGTTCATCAAGGTCGCGAAGCAGGGTTCCACGCTCGCGGGCATCATGGACGCTTTCTCGATCTCCATCAGCCTCGGTCTCCAACACGGGGTNNCGCTTGGCGCTCGACCACTTAAGCCCACTCGAGCGTGAAGAGATCGGCGTGCTCTCGACGAGTGAGCGCATCCAGCCCACGTTGCTCGACGTGGCCGAGCAGGCAACGCCCACGATCAACTTGCCGATCCAGCAGTCGCTCATCGAGGTGAACGAGAAGCCCACGGCGCCTCGTGAGACGCCGGGACTGCTCAGTCGTTCGGAGCAGCGTGACGCGCCCATGTGTTACCAGTGCGGCAACGCCATGCAGCGCGCGGGCTCGTGTTACGTCTGTTCGACCTGTGGAGCGACGAGCGGCTGTTCGTAATGTCAAGTTGCACTCGAACTTCAGTGCAGTTGCATCCGAACTTCAGTGAAGTTTCATCGAAGTTCAGTGCTGCATCGGCGCTGGTGGTATTCACGGGAGTTGGGTAGTGCCCGCGAACCACGTGAATCATGACGTTCTCGCCGCCTTCGCGGCGTCCA
>PLNQ01000064.1 GCA_003141815.1 Acidimicrobiaceae bacterium
AATGTCCCGACTCATCACACTGGTCGGGCTGGGGAGATTTGAACTCCCGATCTCTCGGCCCCCAGCCGAGCGCTCTAGACCAAACTAAGCCACAGCCCGTGAAGGAGCAATCCTACTCGGCCACTCTTAGTTGCTCGGACGGTGTGCTCCGTGCGGTTGATCGGGATTCGTCAACCACGCGCGGGCTTCACAGAGGTACGCGATGGTCTCCCCGGTGGCCTTGGCCTGGAGGGCTTCGAGTATTCGTTGGTCGAGTGCCGCCGTTAACTCCTCAACTGCCATTGTGACTCCTTACCTATCCACCGGCCGCGGCCGTGACTATTTCGACGCTGCTCTCGTCCAGAACGATGGTTGACGACCACACCGATCGTCGCACGATCTCGCCGTCGAGCGCGACGGCGATCCCGCGCGGCTCTATACCGAGTCGGGTCAACAGTGCGTCCACCGACTCGTCAAGAAAGTCATCGTCGCGGCCGTTGACGTGAATCACGTGAGGCCCTCAGCGAAGGACTGGGCCTCACGGGCGGCGAGTGGCGCGAGGGTCACGCCGTGACGATAGTGACCCGACAACCACGCCCAGCGCTCATCCACGGTTTCGACGAAGGGCGCGAGGTCCTTACTCGCGGGACGAAGCCCTTGACGCGTCTCGACGATGGCCGCGCTCTCGAGCGACGGCACGAGATCTAACGCGTCACGAAGGAGTCGCTGGAGTTCGCCCACTTCGACGACCAACTCCTCTTGTTCATCGGACGACGCGCCGAGCACGCAGTAACCGCCCGGTCGGCTGACCATGTAGAGGGAGCGACCACGGACGATGGCGCGCAACGTGGGCAGCGAGGAGCGATCGACACCCTGGACGCGCACGGTCATGCCCCTCACGGGGCGCACGACGTTCGCGACCCTGTCGGCCACGCCTTGTGGCAGCGCTCGAGCGCCCGTGGCGAGAATGCCCACGTCCCCGCGAAAGGTCTGGTCGGCGGTGGTGACCTCGACGTGATCACCATCGGTGGTTGCGGTGAGTACCTGTTGACGCACCACCTTCACGCCCAGCGACGCGTTGGCCTTAGAGAGGAGATCGATGGCTTGGTCGGGGTCGAGCCACGCGTCGCCTTCAAGCAATAGACCCTCGTACACGCGTGGTGAGACGTCGTCAAAGAGCGCCTCGTGATCGTCACGAGTGACGAGCTGGGGCTCAACGCCGAAACGCTGGGCGACGAGCGCGAACTGGTCAACGAGACGGCGATCGCTGGCGTCGTAGCCGACGAGCAACGTGCCGGTCTCGAAGACGTCGAGTGCGTCACCTATGAGGTCGAATACATCGCGCGCGACGTCGCGCCACGCGGCCAGAGCGCCGCGCTGTAACGCGAAGTTCTCTTCCTCACCGGGTGATACTTCGGCACTTGGCGCGATCATTCCCGCTGCGGCCCACGTCGCCCCGGAACCCGGCGCCGGGTCAAAGAGGGTGACCCGCCAACCCGTTCGGGCGAGGCGAAACGCGCTGGTCGTGCCAATGACGCCGGCCCCGACGATGAGTACGTCACCCTTAGTCGAAGTCACGGCACCAGCGTAGGGGGCAGGGCAAGTATGCCCATTCGGTATAGTGAGTGCGGGTCAGCGTTGCCCCAGGACAACCGCCATGACCAGAAACCTTTACGACCCCACTTTCGAACACGACGCCTGCGGCGTGGGCATGGTCGCGGACCTCACCGGCCTGGCGACCAACGCAACGGTGCGCGACGCGCTGACGATCCTTGAGAATCTCGAGCACCGCGGCGCGACAGGCTCCGACGTCGACTCCGGCGACGGCGCGGGAATCCTCATCCAAATGCCCGACGAGTTCATTCGGTGCGTCTTCGGTGACGAGGTCCCCGCGAAGGGCCACTACGGAGTGGCGAACTGGATGGTGGCCCCAGCGCTGGACCTCACCCTCGTGAAGGAGACGGTCCAGTTCGCCCTTTCGCGCGTCGGCCTCACGTCGGGGGCCTGGCGCGAGGTGCCGGTCGATTCGTCGATTCTCGGACCCACGTCGAAAGCGTCCGAACCACGATTCTTCCAGCAGCTCATCGTGCGAGCGGACAGTGAAGAGACGGCTCCCTTGGAGCGCGCGCTGTATTGCGCTCGAAAGGTAATCGAGCACACGATGGACGTCTACGCGTCGTCGTTCTCATCCCAAATACTCATCTACAAGGGTATGCTGACTTCGCCCCAGCTGCGTCTCTACTTCAAGGACCTCACTGACGAACGACTGACCTCGGCGATTGCGGTGGTGCACAGTCGCTTCTCCACCAACGTGTTACCTCGCTGGGACCTGGCTCAGCCTTTTCGCTTCATCGCTCACAACGGTGAGATCAACACCGTACGTGGCAACCGAAACTGGATGACCGCTCGGGAGACCACACTCGAGAGTGACGCGTTGCCAATGGCGGTCAATGAACTCACGCCGATCATCACGCCCAACATGAGTGACTCGGCGAGCTTCGATGAGGTCGTCGAACTCCTGGTGCACGCCGGGCGCTCTCTACCGCACGCCGTGTTGATGATGATTCCCGAGGCCTGGGAGCGCTCGACCACTATGAGTCCGAGCCGTCGAGCGTTCTATCGTTACCACGCGGGTCTGATGGAGCCGTGGGACGGACCAGCGTCGGTGACCTTCTGCGACGGGACCGTCGCGGGGGCCGTGCTCGACCGCAACGGACTTCGTCCGGCGCGTTACTGGGTCACGAAGGATCAGCGCGTCATTTTCGCGAGCGAAGTCGGCGTCTTGCCGATTGACCCCTCGAACATCGAACGTAAAGGACGCTTGCAGCCCGGCCGGGTCTTTCTCGTCGACGTTGCGCAGGGACGGATCATCGAAGACGAAGAACTCAAAGAGACCCTGGCCTCGAGGGCGCCCTACGCGGAGTGGCTCGATCGCCACCAAATCTCCTTGGACGAGATCGAGACTACGTCGTCACTCGCGCCCGAGTACCTCTCCATCGTTCGCCAACAGGAGAGTTTCGGCTACAGCGAAGAGGACCTGCGCCTCATCATCCGCCATATGGCCCAAGTGGGAGAAGAGCCCATTGGTTCGATGGGCTCGGACACCACGTTGCCCGTGCTCTCGAAGTTGCCGCGATCGATCTTTGACTACTTCACGCAGCTCTTCGCCCAGGTAACGAACCCACCTCTCGACGCGATTCGTGAAGAGCTCGTCACGTCGACGCGCGTGGTCATTGGCGGCGAGGAGAACCTTCTTCGAGAGAGTGAAGAGCACTGCCAGCAGATCGTGTTGGCGTCACCGGTACTGAGCGTCAACGAACTCCAGAAGATCCGCTACATCAACGAACAGGCCGGCGTCGAAGGTTTTCGCACGACGGCCATCGACGGACTCTTCCTCGCGCACGGTGACGACAACGCAGCCAATCGGTTGGCGAGTGCCCTCGACGACGTCACCAACCAAGTCGTCGAGCAGGTTCGCTCGGGGGTCAACATCGTCATTCTGAGTGACCGTGGAACGTCGATAACGCACGCCGCCATCCCGAGTCTCCTCCTGACCTCGGCGGTCCACCACCGCCTGGTCGCTGAGCACTTACGGACCAACGCCGCCCTCATCATTGAGGCTGGCGACGTTCGAGAAGTGCACCACCTAGCGCTCTTGCTCGGCTTTGGGGCCTCGGCCGTCTGTCCGTACCTGGCCTACGAGTCGATCGACGCGCTGATCGAAGAGGGCGAACTCAGTGAACTGACCGCCATGGACGCGCGCTACAAGTACGGCAAGACCCTCAACAAGGGCGTCGTGAAGGTCATGTCCAAGATGGGCGTTTCGACCGTCGCGAGCTACGTCGGCTCTCAACTCTTCGAACCGGTGGGACTTTCCGACGACGTCTTGAACCGCTACTTCCCGGGCTTTCACTCGCGTCTAGGTGGCGTGACGCTCGAGCATCTCGCCAACGACGTGCTGCGCTGGCATACCAGCGCCTTCGAGCCCGAGGTGGGCGAGCGCGTCGAGATCACCAATCGTGGCGAGTATCAGTGGCGCCCCGAGGGCGAACTGCACCTCTTCAATCCGCGGACGGTCCAGAAGCTCCAACACGCCACGCGCGAGAAACGCTTCGACCTCTTCAAGGAGTACACGACGCTCGTGGACGAACAGAGCGAAGGGAAACTGACCCTGCGCTCCTTGTTGTCGCTGGTCCCGAGCGCGTCCCCGCTTCCCCTCGACGAAGTCGAGAGCGTGGCGTCCATCGTGAAGCGATTCAGCAGTGGCGCGATGTCCTACGGATCGATCTCCGAAGAGGCACACACGACACTCGCCGTGGCGATGAACCGCCTCGGCGCGAAGTCCAACACCGGCGAGGGGGGAGAGGACGAAGAGCGTTTCGACACGTCCGACCCGCAGTACAACACGCGTTCGGCCATCAAGCAGGTCGCGTCGGGACGCTTTGGGGTGACGAGCCAGTTCCTGGTGAACGCCGACGACCTGCAGATCAAGATGGCGCAGGGCGCCAAGCCCGGCGAGGGCGGCCAGCTCCCCGGCACCAAGGTCTACCCGTGGATCGCCAAGACGCGTCACTCGACCCCCGGCGTGGGCCTTATCTCGCCACCGCCGCACCACGACATCTACTCCATTGAAGACCTCGCACAACTCATCTACGACCTCAAGTGCGCTAACGACCAGGCCCGCGTGCACGTGAAGCTCGTCAGTGAGCAAGGGGTGGGCACAATCGCGGCGGGCGTCGCGAAGGCGCACGCCGACGTTATCTTGATCTCGGGCCACGACGGCGGGACCGGTGCGGCCCCCCTGACGTCGCTCAAGCACGCCGGTACACCGTGGGAGTTGGGCCTGGCCGAGGCGCACCAGACCCTCGCCGCCAACGGACTTCGTAGCCGCGTCACGCTCCAGACCGACGGACAGCTCAAAACCGGGCGTGACGTCATCATGGCGGCCCTCCTCGGTGCCGAGGAGTTCGGCTTCGCCACCGCGCCACTGGTCGTGGCGGGATGCGTAATGATGCGCGTCTGTCACCTCGACACCTGTCCGGTCGGCATTGCGACCCAGAATCCCAAGTTGCGTGAACGCTTCAGGGGCAAGCCCGAGTTCGTCGAGAACTTCTTCGAGTTCATTGCGCAAGAGGTCCGCGAGTACCTGGCGCTTCTCGGCGCGCGCACCATCGACGAAGTGATCGGTGACGCGTCGAAGTTGAAGTTCAACGAACTGGGCGATCCGACGAACGACCTCGATCTCTCGGCTCTGTTGTCGGTGGTGGCGCCCGATCAACGTCGTCAGAGCGTGAAACAAGACCACGGGCTCGACGGCGCACTCGACTGGGTGTTCCTCTCCGACGCAGTTACCGCGGCGGCGAACGGCTCGTCATTCCACTACGCCACCGACGTTCGCAACGTAAATCGTGCGGTGGGGACATTGACGGGAAGCGCCGTGACGCGCGCGCTGGGACTGCGAACTCTTCGTGACGATCACATTCAGATCGACCTACGCGGATCGGCTGGTCAGAGTCTCGGCGCGTTCATGCCCGCAGGTCTCACGATTCGCCTGAGCGGCGACACGAACGACTACGCCGGTAAGGGTCTGTCGGGCGGACGCATCGTGATCCGCCCCGACGCGTCGGCCACGTTCGCGAGCGACGAGAACATCATCGCGGGCAACGTCATTGGCTACGGCGCGACGAGTGGCGAGATCTTCATCAGTGGCATCGTGGGCGAACGCTGCGCGGTGCGCAACTCGGGCGCCACGATCGTCGTCGAGGGCACGGGTGACCACGCCTGTGAGTACATGACCGGTGGTGTCGTCGTGATACTCGGTAATGTCGGGCGCAACCTCGCGGCCGGCATGTCGGGCGGCACGCTTTACCTCTACGACCCCGACGTCACGGTGCACGATCACCTCAGTGCCGGGGTCTACGAGATCGATCTGCTCGAGAGCGAGGACGACGAGAGACTCTTCGCACTCCTCGAACGATTCCGTGACGAGACCGGGTCGAAGAGGGCCGATCGACTACTGAAGAATTGGCGAAGCGAGCGGATGAACTTCATCCGACTCGAGACCTCGGAGTACCAACGGATTCGGGACGAGGTCAAAGGTGGGTAAGGTCACCGGTTTTCTCGACTTCGAGCGACGCGGACCGCAGTACCGACCAGTGCCGGTGCGCCTTCGTGACTGGCACGAGGTGTACCAGGCCCAGAGCGACGAAGAGATCGCGCACCAGGGCGCTCGCTGCATGGACTGCGGCATCCCCTTTTGCATGCAGGGCTGTCCCTTGGGCAATCGAATCCCCGTCTTCAACGATCGCGTGTACCACTACCAGTGGGCGCAAGCGGCCGACCAACTCTTCAGCACGAACAACTTTCCCGAATTCACTGGTCGACTCTGTCCGGCGCCCTGTGAGTCGGCGTGCGTGCTCGGTATCACGAGTGATCCCGTCACGATCGAGCGCCTCGAGTACGAAGTGGCTGAACACGCGTTCGCGAACGATGTTCCCGTGTCACGTCCGACGCCGCCCGAGAGCGGACGACGAGTGGCGGTCGTGGGATCTGGTCCGGCCGGCCTCGCGGCGGCGGCGCAGCTACGAAGCGTCGGACACGCCGTCAGCGTCTTCGAGCGGAGTGACGCCATCGGGGGACTCCTTCGCTACGGCATACCCGAGTTCAAGATGGAGAAGTCGGTGATCGATCGCCGCCTCGACGTCATGGCCGTCGACGGCGTCGAATTCTTCACGGGCGTGACGATCGGGACCGAGGGTACGCCCCTCGAAGCGTTGCAAGAGGAGTTTGACGCCATCTTGCTCGCCATTGGTTCGACGATCCCGCGTCTCATTCCCGTGCCGGGCGCCACACTCGAAGGGGTCTATCCGGCCATGACCTACCTCGAAGCCTCCAATCGTGCCGTCAACGCGGACACCACCTCAGTGATCAACGCGAAGGGCCTGCACGTCGTCATCCTCGGCGGCGGCGACACGGGCGCCGACTGTCTCGGTACCGTGCATCGCCAAGGCGCCGCGTCCGTCACCCAGATCGAGATCATGGACCGCCCGCCCGACGAGCGCCCCTCGGACCAGCCCTGGCCAACCATGGCGCGGCTCTTCAAGACCACCTCGGCCCACGACGAGGGCGGCGAACGTCGCTTCTCCACCGAGACGCTCGAGTTCCGCGGCGAGTCACGCGTATCGTCGCTCGTGGTACAGGACCACGTGACCAACGAAGACGTCATCATTCCCGCCGACCTCGTCTTGATCGCGGCGGGCTTCGTCGGTCCTGAACTCGACGACCTCGGACTGAACGCTGAGCAGTTTCTCAGCCCACGCCAGACCTTGGCCGTCGACGCCAGCTGGCGCATCACGAACGCGCAGGGTGCGAGTCCGGTCTTTGCCTGCGGAGACGCGGTGCGAGGTCAGAGCTTGATCGTGTGGGCCATCGCCGAAGGTCGAAGTGCCGCGTCCTCGATCGACGCGTTCCTCTCGGGCCACGACAGTGCCCTCCCCGCGCCCGTCGAGCCCTACAGTCTCTCCTGGTAGTCACGAGACCAGTCGTCGTTTTGTAGCATCGAGCCAACAGTGTTTCGAGGGGGACCATGAAGAGCACGATGCAAGAGGCGCCGCTGTTGATTAGTGGCATCCTTCGTCACGGTGAGTACGTCTACGCGGACAAGAAGGTATTTACCGTGACGCCCGACGGGGTGGACGAAGCGACGTTCTTCCAGATCGCCCAGCGTGCGCAGCAGCTTGCGGCGGCCCTGACGAAGTTAGGCGTCAAACGCGGGGACCGCGTCGCGACGTTCATGTGGAACAACCAGGCGCACATGGAGGCTTACCTCGCCATCCCGTCCATGGGCGCAGTGTTACACACCTTGAACATTCGACTCTTCCCCGAGCAGCTCGTTTACATCATCAACCACGCCGAGGACGAGATCATCATCGTGGACGCCTCCCTCGCCGGAGTGTTCGCGCGGGTGCGTGATCAGATTCCCCTCGTCAGGACCATCATCGTGAACGGACTCGAGACGACGGGTGTGCTCGGCGAGACGCTGGACTACGACACGCTCGTGACCGCCGAGCGCGCCAGCTTCGAATGGCCGGCACTCGACGAACGTGACGCCGCGATCATGTGTTACACCTCGGGCACTACCGGTAATCCCAAGGGTGTCGTGTACTCGCACCGTTCGACTTGGCTGCACTCCATGGCCTCGATGACCGCCAACTCGGTGGGTCTGTGCGAGAAGGACCGAAGCCTCTTGATCGTGCCCATGTTTCACGTCAACGCCTGGGGCTCGGTCTACACGTCGTTCTTCGCGGGTGTGGAACTCATCCTGCCCCAGATGTTCCTTCAGGGCGCGCCGATCATCAAGATGATCAGAGAACTGCGGCCCACTATTTCCCTCGGGGTGCCAACGATCTGGAACGACGTGTTGCGCGTGGCGGAAACGACGCCCGAGACGGACCTGTCGAGCCTTCGGTGCATCCTGGCCGGTGGTTCGGCCGTGCCGCGCTCGATGATTGAGTCCTTTCGCGACCTCTACGGCATCAACGTGCTCCAAGGTTGGGGTATGACCGAGACCAGCCCATTGGCCGCGGTGTCGATTCCCCCCACGGGCACGCCGCCCGAACTCGAGATCGACTACCGCGTGAAGGCCGGGCGAATCGTGGCCGGCGTGGAAGTGCGCCTCACCGACGACGACGGTACGGTGCTCCCACGTGACGGCAAGACCGTCGGTGAGTTCGAGATTCGCGGCCCGTGGATCGCTGGTTCGTACTTTGGCGTGGACGATCCCGACAAGTTCCGCGACGGATGGTTGCGCACCGGCGACATCGGCACCCTTGACGAAGAAGGCTTCATGGTGGTCAGCGATCGAACGAAGGACGTCATCAAGTCCGGTGGCGAGTGGATAAGTTCGGTCGATCTCGAGGTCACCATGATGGCCCACCCGGCCGTCTTCGAAGCCGCAGTCATCGCGGTGCCCGACGACAAGTGGCAAGAACGTCCGCTCTGTTGTGTGGTGTTGAAACCCGACGCCACGGTGAGTGCGCAAGAACTCAAAGCGTTCCTCGCCGAGCGTGTAGCGAAGTGGTGGCTACCCGAACGTTGGACCTTCATCGAGAGCGTACCCAAGACCAGCGTGGGCAAGTTTGACAAGAAGGTACTGCGCGCGCAGAACGCCGAGGGCCTTCTTGACGTCGTGACCGTCGACTAATGGAGTCACTGGACGAACTGGCCGACGAGGTCGCCGCGCTCGAGCGTCGCGTCGCCGACGCCATTTTCGACACGGTCCGGGCGCAACTGCGCAGTGACGAGGGCGACGGTGCCAAAGAGCTCGAACGCCAACTCTCAAAGGTGCGACGAAGCCTGCAAAAGGCCGAGCACCTGCTTCGACGCAGCGAGGCCGACTAATCGGTCCAGTCGTTGACGACGTCGATCACTTGTCGAAGGTTGGAGTAGTTGCGCCCGTCGAAGGCGAACGAGAGGGTCTCATCGTTCTCCACTCGGTAGCCGTCGCCTTCGTCGAACATCGGCACGTTGGATCGTAGGTCGTTGAGCTGTTTTGGCGTGGGCGCGTGGTGGAGTGACATCAGTCCACGAGGACCCTCCACGGCGAAGTCCCGATAGTTCGAGTAGAAGTGCTCGATCTCCTCGACGGTTTCGGCGATTGAAGTCACGAGGCGAACGAGGAACATGTCGTCGGTGGCGACGTAGTGGTTTCGCACGATGCCTTCTTCGATGAAGGTCATCCACTGCTTCCAGAACATGCCGTCGGGCGTGTCGAGCAAGATGACGGGTGCCGGCGTGGTCTTGCCGGTGTCGAGCAGCGTCAAGACTTCGAAGAGTTCGTCCATAGTGCCGAGGCCACCCGGCAGGACGACGAACGCGTTCGAAGGGCGCGTCAGGGCCACCTTGCGCGTGAAGAAGTACTTCATGGTAACGAGATTGTCGACGGTGTCGATGTAGGCGTTCGCGTTCTGCTCAAAGGGCAACTGAATGTTGACCCCCAGCGTGTTGGTCATGCCGGCGCCTCTCGCCGAGGCCTCCATGATCCCGGGACCCGCCCCCGAGATGACGATCCAGTGCCGTTCGGCCATGGCCTTGGCCAGTTCGCGAGTCATCTCATAGAGCGGACTATCGATCTTCGTTCGGGCCGAACCGAAGATGGTCATCTTCGAGCGGTCGCTCCATTTCTCGAAGAGGTTGAACGCTTCGAGAAGTTCGTTCACCGCGCGCACCGCGACGCGCAAGTTCTTCGTGTCGGCGTCGGACCCGGCCACCGCAACAACGCGCGCGAGCAAGTCGCGCAACAGTGTGCGTCGGTCGTCCGAAAGGGCCGTGTCCTCAGCGATGTTGTCGAGGAGAGTTTCGATGAGCGAAGCCACGGTTACAACGTCTGGTAGAGAGTGCTTCGCTGGTGCAGCGGCCGAGCCAAGGGCGCGACGAGGTCTTCCAGCGATTTGACGTCCATCTCTTGGCCGTGGGTCGCGCCCGCGGCCCGCGAGATGTTCTCGTCCATCAACGTGCCCCCCAGGTCGTTGGCGCCCGCTTGAAGGATCCGTCTCGAACCTTCCACGCCCATCTTCACCCAACTCACCTGAATGTTGTCGATAAGCGTCGCGTAGTGCAGACGCGCGACGGCGTGCATCAACACGGCCTCCCGGAAGGTCGGACCCTTACGAGAACGACCCTTCAAGAACAACGGCGTCGCCATGTGCACGAAGGGGAGTGGCACGAACTCCGTGAAGCCGCCGGTCTGCTTCTGTAGCTCACGGGTGCGAATGAGGTGCGTGGCCCAACTCTCGGGTCCTTCGACGGCTCCAAACATGATGGTGATGTTCGATCGAAGTCCCACTTCGTGGGCGGTGCGGTGCACTTCCAGCCACTGATCCGAATTGATCTTGTCGGGACAGAGAACGGCGCGGATCCGGTCGTCGAGTATCTCCGCCGCGGTGCCGGGAAGCGTCTTCAGTCCCGCGTCCTTCAATCGGGTGAGGTACGTGGCGAGGTCTTGTTCGGAACGTCGAGCACCTTCGAAGACCTCCAGCGCGCTAAAGGCGTGAATGTGAATCGACGGTGAACCGGCACGCACGGCGGCTACGACGTGGATGTAGTAGTCGCCGTCGAAGTTGGGGTGGATACCACCCTGAAGGCAGACTTCGGTCGCACCCCGTTGCTCTGCCTCGCGCACGCGCTCGCTGATCTCGTCGAGGGTCAAGAGATAGGGATCGCCGCGCAGGTTGAGCGACAGGGGACCCTTGGAGAAGGCGCAGAACCGACACTTAAAGGTGCAGACGTTGGTGTAGTTGATGTTGCGATTGATGACGAAACTCACGGCGTCGCCTACGAGGTCCTGGCGAAGCGCATTGGCGAGATCTACCACGGCGTTATAGTCGCCGCCGCGGGCGTTAAAGAGCTTCACGAGTTCGCGTGCGTCGAACTCGTAACCCGGCGTGTAGCGCGCGAGCAGACTCTTCACCTCGTTGGTCCTCGTGGTCGAGTTCGGCGCCGCCGGTGGCGTGTGATCCGTCCCCGAGTACCACGCGTCGTTGCGAGCGAGGGAGTGCGCATCGGCCTGGGCGAGGACGAAGGGGCGCACCTTCTCGTCGAGAAAGTCGGTTCTCTCACCAACGAACTCGGGGTACACCGTGAGCCGCGGTGTCAGATGGAATCCGCGCACGTCGCACTCGCCAGCAAGGGCCGATACCGCGGGCCACGCGCGTTCGGGGTTGACGTGGTCGGCCGTGACCGGCGAGATGCCGCCAAAATCGTCGATACCGAAGTCGAGAAGTCGAGCCGGGTCGTCGCTGAGGTTCGGGGGCGCTTGTAGGTGGATGTCGTCGGGCAACAGCAGACGCGCCGCGGCGATCGTCCAGTGAAACTCTTCTTCGCTCGCTGCAGGGTGTGACGCCATGGCGGTGCGCGCTTTGGGCAGGAAGTTCTGCACGATGACCTCTTGCACGTGGCCGAATTGCTCGTGCGTGAAAGCGATTGCCTCAAGTGTGTCGATGCGGTCTTGGCGACTCTCGCCAATGCCGACCAACAACCCGGTGGTGAACGGAATCTTCAACTCGCCCGCGAAGCGCAGCGTATCGAGTCGTCGTTGAGGCTCCTTGTCGGGCGCCAATCGGTGCGCGGGCACGTCGGCCAAGGTCTCGAGCATCATGCCCTGGGACGCGCTGACGCCCCGGAGTTGGGCCAGTTCGTGCGAATAGAGCGCACCGGCGTTGGCGTGGGGCAAGAGGCCCGTTCCCTCGAGCACCATCTGTGCGGCCGAGGCAACGTAGTCGACGGTCGAGTGGTAGCCGCGCGCGGCGAGCCAACGGGCCGCTTCGTCGTAACGCAACTCGGGTCGTTCGCCGAGCGTGAAGAGCGCTTCGGTGCAGCCGGCGTCTCGTCCCGCTTGGGCGATGGCCATGACCTCGTCCAAGCTCAAGTACGGCGACGCCACGTGCGCGGGCGCCTGAGCGAACGTGCAGTAGCCGCAGCGGTCTCGACAGAGTTTCGTCAAGGGAATGAAGACCTTGGGGGAGTACGTCACGACGAAGCCGTGCGCGCTCCGAGCCTTTTGAAAGGCCTCGTCAGCGAGCGAGGCCGGCGACGCGTTCAGTAGATCGTTCAGGGTCCAGGAACCTCGTAGCGTCGTCATGGAAGCATCCTAGGACCGACTTCTAAGAATTAGACCTAAGTTTCGCGAACTCGTTGAACTGGAATCGAGAAGGAAACAGGTGCTACTTCGATGCGCGCATCTTGGACGACACCGTGGCCAACAAGTCATCGTACGACTTGGCGAAGGATGCCACGCCTTCGTCTTCCAGTTGCTCCGTAACGTGATCGAGATCGACGTCAGGCGACAACTTCTCCAGCTCGGCGGCAGCGGCGTGCGTCGACTCCTTGTTAAGGAGATACGAGGAGGCGAAGTCGGGGTGATCGAGCGCGTCGGCCAACGTGGCGTCGGGCATCGTGTTCACCGTTTCGTCACCAACCAGGCAATTGACGTACAAGAGGTCGTCGTAGGTGGGATTCTTCGTCGACGTCGACGCCCATAGGGGCCGCTGCACCTGCGCGCCGTCGGCGAGAAGCGATGCCACTACGTCGCCGTTCACACTGGTTCGGTAGAGGACGTACGCGGCCGCGGCTTGCGCGTTCGCCGCCGTGCCGCGACGAGGGTCGCCGTCGGGGAGAAGAGCGTCTACGGCGACGTCGACGCGTGAAACGAAGAATGACGCCACACTGGCGATGGCACTAACGTCGTGGCCGGCCTCGTGGGCGTCGCGAAGACCGGCGGTCCAGGCGTCGATGACATCGCCGTAGCGCGCGAGTGAGAAAATCAGCGTGACGTTCACGTTGATGCCCGCGCCGAGCGTGGCGCGAATGGCCGGCAGACCTTCTTTGGTCGCGGGGATCTTGATCATCACGTTTGGACGATCCACCTTGGCGTGCAGACGCTTCACCGCCGCAATGGTTCCGTCGGTGTCACGGGCCAGGCGAGGAGAGACTTCGAGGGACACGAAGCCGTCGAGGTAGCGACGACGACCCGCGACAAAGTCCGATCGCGATGTCTCGTGGACTTTGGCCAAGACGTCACAGGCGTCGCGAACGTCTTGGACGGCCAACGTCTCGAAGAGGTCTTCGGCATTGTCGTCGCTCGATTCCTCGATGAGTTGGTCGTAGGCCGTTGACGTCGCCAGGGCCTTGGCGAAGATCGAAGGGTTTGATGTGACGCCACGTACGCCGTCGGCGACGAACTTCGCTAAGGTGCCGTCAACCAACCAGTCCCGGCGAATGTTGTCAATCCAGGGGCTCTGTCCGTATTCGGTGTAGAGGTCGTTCAGGCTGGTCATGTTCTCTCACTTAGAACTCGTTCGACGTGTTTGACCACGGTCGCGGGGACAATGTTGAAATACTCGAAGACGACGTCACCGGGCGCCGACATGCCAAAGGCGTCGATGCCGATTGAATCGTCGACGTAGTTCGCCCAACCCAACGTCGCGCCAGCTTCGAGCGAGACGGAGGGAATCGAGCGACGTAAGACGTCAGTCCGATAGCCGAGGGGCTGTGCGTCAAAGCATCGCCAGCACGGCAATGCCACGACGCGCGTGACGACACCCTTCGCCGCGAGATCGTCCGCGGCCGCCAGGCAGAGTGAAACTTCCGATCCCGTACTCACGAGTGTAAAGACCGCTTTTTCGTTCTCTCGAACGACGTACCCTCCGAGACGCGCGCCCTTGCGACTGGCCACGGTCTCCTCCTCGCCAAAGACCCGGACGTCTTGACGAGAGAGAACGAGCGCTGTTGGGAGTGGGACCTTGCTGGCCAAGAACTCCTCGACGAGATCGAGGGTCTCGTTGGCGTCACTGGGGCGAACCACGTGCAAGTTCGGCATAGCTCGCAGCGCCATGAGGTGCTCGACGGGTTCGTGCGTCGGACCGTCTTGGCCCACACCCACGGAGTCGTGGGTGTACACCATCAACGCGCCAGCGCGGCTGAGTGCGGCGAGTCGCACGGCGGGTCGGGCGTAGTCACTGAAGACGAAGAACGTCGAGCCGGCCGGACGAAGGCCGCCGTGGTGGGCCTGTCCGACGAGGATTGCGGTCATGGCGAATTCCCGGATGCCGTAGTGAATCTGGCGACCTCCGGGAGCTGAAACGTTCTGGGCCGTGGCGCCGGGAAGGACGACACCCGTATTGTCCGTCAGGTCCGCGGAACCAGCCGTGAGGCCCGACGTCTGGGGTGCGTAGACGTCCATCGCGCGTTGCATCGCCTTGCGCGTAGCGACCATCGTTCCGGGTGCGTAGGCGTCGGGTTTCGTGGTGACGATGGCGGCGCCGTTGGTATCGAGTTGTTCGAGGAGTTGCACCCCCTTCGCGCCTGCGGCCGCAACTCGTGCCTCCCAGGCGACACGGTCATCGCGACGCGCACTGATCGACGCCACCAACTGACGCGAATTCTCGGGATCGAAGACGAACGCTTCGTCGGGCACGCCGATGATTTTCTTCACGGCCGAGATGGCGTCGGCGCTGAAAGGGGAGCCGTGCGCTTCCTTCGTGTCCATCATCGTGGGCGAGGGAAAGCCAATATGCGAGCGCACGACGATGAGAGAAGGTCGATCGGTCTCAGCGATAGCCGCTCGTGTGGCCTCTTCGAGAACGTCGAGATCGTTGGCGCGTTCGCCCACGACCACGACGTGCCAGCCGTAGGCCGCGAATCGCTCCGCCGCGTCGTCGTGCAACGCGAGCTCGGTGGGGCCGTCGATCGTGATGTGGTTGTCGTCGTAGAAGACCGTCAGACGATCGAGTCCGAGGGAACCAGCGAGGGAGGCAGCTTCGTGGCTAATGCCCTCTTCGAGACATCCGTCGCCCGCGATGACCCAGGTTCGGTGATTGACAAGATCTTCACCGTGGTCGGCACGAAGAATGCGCTCGGCGAGCGCCATGCCGACACCGTTAGCGATGCCCTGACCGAGAGGTCCCGTCGTGACCTCGACGGTCGGGGTGTCACCGCGCTCGGGATGTCCCGGGGTCTTCGAATGTGCTTGGCGAAACGCTTTGAGGTCGTCGACGCTGAGGTCGTATCCAAATTCGTGCGCGAGGGCGTACTGCAGGATGCACGCGTGACCACAGCTCATGATGAATCGGTCGCGGTCGTGCCACCCAGGGTTGGTGGGGTCGTGTCGCATGATCCGGCCCCAGAGCATCACGCCCAATGGTGCCAGCGCCATCGCCGTGCCACTGTGGCCGGACTTGGCCTTCGCTGGTGCGTCCATGGCCACCGCGACGATCTCGCGGATGACGCGTCCTTCTAACTCGTTGGCTCCGGGGTAGAGATCGTCAGTCATGACTAGAACAGTACCGAATCACCCCTCGTCGTCGAGCAGGCTCGCGAGTAGTCTCGCGACGTGGCGCTCCAGATTCCTCCCAACTGTGACTTAACACTGGGCATGACGTGCGTCGACAAGTCGGTGCCCGGACGTACGGTGTGGCGAGCCAGCGCGGACGAACGTTTCTTGAATCCCGCCGGTCGAGTGCAGGGAGGGTTCCTCGCCGCCATGCTCGACTCAGCAATGGGCGCCTCGGCCGTGACGGCCGTGGGCGAGCGACGAGTCACCGTCGCCAACACCGAGATGAAGGTCACGTTCCTGCGATCCGCCAAGGCCGGGGGCGTGCTCACGTGCGTGGCGACCGTGCTGAAACCCGGCAAAGTAATCTCGTTCCTCGAAGCGACGATCGTTGACGGCGAAGAACGACTCATCGCTACCGCAAGCTCGACGTACCTGATAAAAGAGCGCACTGAGTAGGCTTGGGCCATGAAGAACTCGACGTGGCGCCGGTTCCTTAGGGGGGCCTCGCTGCAGCGCGATTTCGACGAGCTGCGCGATCTGGCGATTCGCTACGTCAAAGAAGAGACCATCAAACCCTTGAAGGATCTTGGTCGCTTCATGGTGTGGGGAGCTCTCGGAAGTGTCTTCGTAGGATTCGGCGCCGTGTTGTTACTCCTCGGTTCTCTTCGTTACTTGCAGTGGCAGTTTCCCGTTCTCGACGGATCGCTTTCATGGTTGCCCTACGTGATCGTCGCGGTGTTGGCGCTCGTCGTGATGGCCTTGACCGCGTGGCGCGTCGTCAGTGGGACGGCGAAGCGACGACTGAAAGTCTCAAAGTGAGCGAGCACGCGCAGACACGACGTGAATTAGAAGCGTCACTTCGTTCTTTTCTTCCCGACCAAGTTCAGATCGGGAGTTCGATGACGTCGTCGAAGCCCACGGTCGCCGCTGTCGGACTGGGCGGCGTCGTGACGGGCTACCTCTGGGGCCGGCTTCGCGGGCGTCGCGCGCGTAAGAAGGCCTAAGTGCTTCGCCGAATCTTTCGAATTGCCACGGCCGCAGCCTTCGGGCGGGCCTGGGCGCAGAAGTCGCCCAAGTGGCTGTCCATAGCGCTTGGTATCGTCCTCTTTCGCTTCATTGACAAGCGCTCGGCCAAATCCGCCAAGCGTGCGAAGAGAGAGAAAGCGTGAAGGGTGCACAACTTGGCGTGGGCGAGCGCGTCATGCTCATCGACGCGAAGGACCGCCACTACCTCGTCACTTTGAAAGAAGGTTCGGCCTTTCACACCCACGCCGGCATCGTTCAACACGACGACGTGATCGGAGCACTGGAGGGTTCGCTCATACGCTCGAGCACGGAGCGCTCGTTCCTGGTGTTGCGTCCAACACTCTCGGACGTTGTTTTGAAGATGCCGCGTGGCGCCCAAGTCATCTACCCCAAGGACCTCGGTGCGATCTTGATGCAGGCGGACGTCGGACCCGGGATGCGCGTTCTCGAAGCGGGCGTCGGATCAGGCGCACTCTCGATGACATTGTTGCGTGCTGGCGCGCGCGTCACGGCTTACGAGATCCGTGAAGACTTCGCCCAGCATGCGATCAAGAACGTCCACGACATGTTGGGCGAAGACGTGGACTACGACGTGAAAATTCGCGACGTTACCGAAGGCATCGACGAGGTCGACCTCGACCGCGTGATTCTCGACATGCCCGAACCGTGGGACGTCGTCAAGCACGCTGAAGGCGCACTTCGCCCGGGCGGCATTTTCCTGGCCTACCTGCCGACGATCAATCAGACCCAGTTACTGCGCGAGGCGTTGCACCACAACTCGTTCGGATTGGAAGAGACGGTGGAGATCCTTCGGCGTACCTGGCACATCGACGGACGTTCGGTACGACCCGATCACCGAATGGTGGCGCACACGGGATTCTTGACGTCCGCTCGACGCCTCGTAGGACGCCTCGAGGCTGACTAGTCGCGTTCGATGAAGATGCACTCGCCAGGGCACTCTTCGGAGGCCTCGATGACTGCGTCTTCGAACTCTGAGGGGACAACGGCCACACCCTCGGCACCACCAGGACTGCTCTTCACGTCGGCGCCTTGCTTCACGTAGGCGAGTCCGTCGTCGAGGAGAGTGAACACCGAGGGGCAGATCTCTTCACAGAGACCATCTCCCGTGCAGAGGTCTTGGTCAATCCAAACCTTCATTTGCGTGTCCTCCGTGGCGAATTACGTGTAGTCACTCTAGTGGTAATACAACTAGAAACGTGACCTCTCCAAGTGCTGCGTACTCCCCTAGGGTGGCAATATGGACGGTTCTCAAGGATTTCACGATTCTCCTCGAGGAGAGCGCGACGAACCCGGCGCTTCGAATTCTTCGCGTGACCTGACGTTGAGCGATGTCGATCAGGCCAACCGGCGCATTGAACTGCTCGAAGAAAAACTCCTTGAGGCCCGTGGTCAACTTTCGCAGAGCCGTTCCAATAACGAAAAACTGACGATAACGATTCAACAGACGCGTGATCAGATTGCGGCGTTGCGCGACGAAGTCGAGAAGTTGACGCAGCCGCCAGCCGTCTACGGCACCTTCACCGGATTCAACGAGGACGGCTCGGTGGACATCTTCGCCTCGGGTCGAAAGATGCGCGTGGCTCTGCACCCGGGTCTTGACCCCGCACAAATTGCTCGCGGTGACGAAGTCGTCTTGAACGAGTCCTTCACCGTGATCGGTGTGCGTGACGCTGACGGCCAAGGTGAGGTCGTGACGGTGAAAGAAGTACTCGACGAACGGCGCGTCCTCGTGTACGGACGAGCCGACGAGGAGCGCGTAGTCGAACTCGCCGAGGCGTTGCGTTCGGTGAAGCTGCGAAGCGGCGACGCGTTGCTCTTGGACTTGCGGTCGAATCTTCTCACCGAGAAGCTCATCCGCCAAGAGGCCGAGGAGTTGATCCTCGAAGAGGTCCCCGACATCAGTTACGCCGACGTCGGTGGACTCGACGCACAGATCGAGGCCATCACCGACGCCGTTGAGTTGCCCTACCTGCACCGGACGCTCTTTCACGAATACGACCTTCCGGCCCCCAAGGGAATCTTGCTCTACGGGCCTCCGGGCTGTGGCAAGACCTTGATCGCCAAGGCCGTCGCAAACTCTCTGTCACAGAAGGTGGGCGAACTGACCGGCAATCGCAACGTTCGCTCGTACTTCTTGAACATCAAGGGCCCGGAGTTGCTGAACAAGTACGTGGGTGAAACCGAACGCCAGATCCGGGTTGTGTTTCAGCGCGCGCGGGAGAAGGCCGAGGAGGGTGTTCCCGTCATTGTCTTCTTCGACGAGATGGACTCGCTCTTTCGCACGCGTGGCACCGGCATCAGTTCGGATATGGAGTCGACGATCGTGCCGCAACTTTTGGCCGAAATCGACGGTGTGGAGTCGTTGCGCGACGTCATCGTCATCGGTGCCACCAACCGTGAGGACCTCATCGACCCCGCGATCCTTCGCCCGGGGCGACTCGACGTGAAGATCAAGATCGAACGCCCCGACGCCGAGGCGGCAGCCCAGATCTTTCAGCGTTACCTCCACGTGAACTTGCCACTCGACGAATCGACAGTTCGAGAACTCGGTGGGGGAGACCGCGCCAAGGCCGTTCAGTTGATCATCGAAGAGACCGTGTCGAACATGTTCCGTATCGACGACGAGAACCGCTTCCTCGAGGTCACGTACCAGGGCGGCGACAAGGAGATCCTCTACTTCAAGGACTTCGCGTCGGGCGCCATGATCGAGAACATCGTGCGACGTGCGAAGAAGATCGCCGTGAAGCGAGAGATCGCCGATCAGGGGAGGGGTCTACGCAAGGAAGATCTCTTCGAATCGATTCGCCAAGAGTTCCGCGAAAATGAAGACCTGCCGAACACGACCAACCCCGACGACTGGGCGCGCATCTCGGGTAAGAAGGGTGAGCGGATCATTTTCATCCGAACACTTATCAATCGTGAAGAGGATGACGAGAAGGGTGGTCGCTCCATCCAACACGTGGGAACCGGACAGTATCTCTAGCACCATGGCCATCGAGAAGGTTCTCGGCATCGAGACGGAGTACGGCATCGCCGGGGGACCGGACTTCGACCCGATCACAGCGTCGAGCATTATCGTCAACGCCTACGCGCAACAGGGCCGAACGCGGATCAACTGGGACTTCGACGGCGAAACGCCTGATATGGACGCCCGAGGTCGCGTGGACCTGACCTCGTTCGCGCCGATCGTCGAAACCCACCTCGCCAACACCGTCCTCACCAACGGCGCGCGACTGTACGTCGACCACGCGCACCCGGAGTACTCGTCGCCCGAGTGTCGGACGCCGCTCGAAGCCACGCTCTACGACGCGGCCGGCGAAGAGATCATGCGTCGTGCGCTCGGCATCGCGAACGACTCGCTCGATCCCACGCTGGCCATTACGCTTTACAAGAACAACTCGGACGGCAAGGGGAACTCTTACGGTACGCATGAGAACTATCTCGTGCGCCGTGACGTCGAATTCTCCCATCTCGTGCGCGCCATGGTGCCCCACTTCGTCTCACGTCAAGTGGTGATTGGGGCCGGCAAGGTTGGTGCGGAGACCGAGGCCGCACTCGAGCACAATCCCGCGTTCCAACTCTCCCAGCGCGCGGAGTTCTTCGAGGAGATCGTGGGTCTCGAGACCACGTTGAAGCGCCCGATCATCAACACCCGCGATGAACCGCACAGTGACGCCGAGCGCTTCCGACGTCTCCACGTGATCATCGGCGACGCCAACATGAGTCAAACCGCGACCTTCGTGAAACTCGGCTCGACGGCCCTCCTCTTGGCCGCCCTGGAGGAGTTCGGCCCGGTGTCGTTTCCGGCCTTACCCAGCTCGCCAGTCCACGCCGTTCGCGCGTTCGCAAGGGATCTGACCCTGCGCGAAGGAGTGCCGTGTGACGACGATCGCACGCGAAGCGCCTGGGACTTCCAGGACGAGCTGTGGCACGTTGCGAAGGACTATGTCGGGCGAACGGGCGCGAGTGCCGTCGCCGACAGCGACGAGGTCGACTTCATCATGACCCAGTGGCGCGAAATGCTCGACGGCGTACGCGACGACCGCGACGCGGTCGCCGACCGGGTGGACTGGGTAGCGAAACTTCGCGTCGTGAACGGCTACCAGGAGCGCTACACGCTGCGCGATCACGACGCGAAGCTGCGCGCTATCGATCTTCAGTACCACGACCTTCGTCCCACGCACTCGCTCGCCCAGCGCGTGGGACTGCGTCGTCTGTGCGGCGACGTCGAAGTTCGTGAATCCGTTCACAATCCTCCGCTGACGACGAGGGCCTACTTTCGTGGTCAATGCGTGGCGAGATTTCCTGAACAGATCGTGGCCGCAAATTGGGATTCGGTCGTTTTTGATCTCGGTGAGGGTCCCCTCCAACGCGTGCCAATGCTGGATCCTTTAAGGGGTACCCATGCACTCACCTGGGAGTTGCTAGAAACAAGTGCGACGGCAAATGAACTTCTTGACGCACTAGACAGGTAGAACGAACGTATGAGTGAACGAGAACGAATTCAAAAACAGCGCAGTGAGCGCACAGCTGAGACCTCCAGCGAGGTCTCTGTCGACGCGACCAAGGGAGACCAGCTAAAGGCCGACCTTGACGACCTGCTGGACGAGATTGACGAAGTTCTCGAAGAGAACGCTGAGGAGTTCGTACGTAACTACGTACAAAAAGGCGGCGAGTAGGCGTGGGACTTCCGCTCTTCAGCGCCCACGGAGATCCCGGACCCTCGTTTTGGCACTTCGCCGACTCCGTGGGCCTCGCGCCGTCGCCTGGGACCCTTCATAACGACGCACCCCACGCGACGACCGTCATCGCCGTTCGTTACGACCACGGCGTCGTCATGGTCGGCGATCGCCAAGCCACGGGTAACTACATCGCGAGTCGTGACGTACGAAAGATAGAGCCAGCCGATCGTTTCACGGCACTGGCGATATCGGGCAGTGCCGCGCGCGGCATGGAGCTCTTGAAGATCGCCCAGTTGTCCTTCGAGCACTACGAGAAGATGACCGACTCGGCGCTCAGCCTCGAAGGTAAGGCCAACTACCTCTCGCCAATCATCCAACGAAACAATCTTTCGTCGCCGCTGCTGGTACTGCCGCTCCTCGCAGGCTGGGATGAGAGTCACTTGGTGGGGCGAATTTTCGAATACGACGGCGCTGGGGGATGCTACGAGCGATTCGACTTCGCCACCATTGGCTCGGGTTCGCCCTTCGCCGAGGGCGCGCTCCGCCTCGGCTTTCGATCGGACTTGAACCGCGAAGAGGCCCTCGAGTTGGGTGCACTCGCGCTCTACGAGGCTGGTGACAACGATCCCAGTACGGGCGGGCCGGACTTCGTGCGCAACATCTTTCCAATGATGATCACCGTCAGCGCGGAGGGTTTCCAGGAGATCGCCAGCCCCGAGGTGGGCGAGCGGTTCCGTCTCATCAATGAGCGCCGTACCGAATCGCGCGGCGTAGCGGGTGGATCGCTGCGATGAGTAACTACTTCTACGTGTCGCCCGAACAACTGATTAAGGACCGGGCGGAATTCGCCCAGAAGGGCATCGCGCGGGGACGTTCCATCGTCGCAGCCATCTACGACAACGGCGTGGTTCTGGTGGCGGAGAACCCCTCGGCGTCGCTGAACAAGATCTCCGAGGTCTACGACCGCATCGCCTTCGCAGGAGTGGGCAAGTACAACGAGTTCGATCGATTGCGCGAAGCTGGTATCCGATGGGCCGACTCGACGGGGTTCACGTACTCTCGCGAGGACGTTGACGCGCGTGCGCTCGCGAACTACTACGCCCAGCACTTGGGCGACATGTTCACGGAGGGACAAAAACCCTTGGAGGTTGAGATCCTCGTGGCGCAGTTGGGTAACAAGCTTCGCCCCACCAAGCTCTATCGCGTCGCCTACGAGGGCACCATCTCTGATGAGCCCCGCTTCGCGGTGCTGGGAGGCGACGCCGAAACCATCAAGGACCGCTTCGCGCTCTCGGAGGACTCACTTCAGTCACTCACGACCACCTTGCACAACGCGTGCAGGGCGCTCTCAGGTCCCGATCGGGTCATACCGGCCGAGGAACTCGAAGTGGGCATCCTCGAGGACCGCGGCAATCGTCGTACGTTCTTGCGACTCACGGACGATCAAGTGAAGGAGCTTCTGAGCTGAGGTCGGCTCGGGTCACGTCATGTTACGGAGAATCTACGGTGTAGAAACCGAATACGGAATCACTTTCTCCTTGCGCGGTCAACGACGACTTAGTCCTGACGAAGTCTCACGGTTCCTCTTTCGAAAGGTCGTCGCCTGGGGCCGGTCGTCCAACGTCTTTCTCGAAAACGGCAGTCGGCTCTATCTCGACGTGGGCAGTCACCCCGAGTACGCCACCGCTGAATGCGACTCGTTGACCGATCTCGTGGCTCAGGATAAGGCCGGTGAGTCGATCCTTCGTGAGCTCGTTGGCTACGCGCAGTCGCAACTGAGCGACGAAGGAATTCGCGGCGACATCTATCTGTTCAAGAACAACACCGACTCGACGGGCAACTCCTACGGTTGTCACGAGAACTACTGCATCGAACGGATTGAGGACCTCAGCCGGCTTGAGAACGTCTTCATCCCGTTTCTCATAAGTCGCCAAATCTTCACGGGCGCGGGCAAAGTCGTCACCAACGCCAAGGGAACCGCCTACTCCATGAGTCAGCGGGCGGAACACATCTGGGAGGCCATCTCCTCCGCGACGACACGCAGTCGTCCGATCATCAACACGCGCGACGAGCCCCACGCCGATCCCGAGAAGTTTCGACGACTGCACGTCATCGTGGGTGACTCGAACATGAGTGAGTTCGCGACGTACCTGAAGATTGGAACCGCTTCGGTGGTCCTGGCGATGATCGAAGACGACATCGTCCAGTTGCGCGACTATTCAATGGCGTCGCCCATCAACGCGCTGCGCGATATCTCGTACGACCTCTGGAGCAAGGAGCCGGTCAAACTCATGAACGGCCGCGACTTGACGGCGCTCGAGATCCAAGAGGATCTCTGTGAGCGCGCCGAGAAGTTCGTCGAAGTCCGTGACCTTCCGGCCGACCAAGTGCACGCGGTTCGGCTCTGGCGAGAGGTCATCGAGCAGTACCGCAGCGACCCCATGGGCCTCGCCGACCGGGTCGACTGGATCGCCAAGCTCCAGATCATCGATCGCGAACGTGAACGAAGTGGCGTCGAACTGAGTGACCCGAAGATCGCCCTGATCGACTTGATCTATCACGACACCAACCTCGATCGTGGACTCTTCTATCGGCGTTCGTCCAAAGGGCACTTCGAGCGCATGGTGAGCGACGAGCAAGTAGAGCGCGCCACAACCACGCCGCCGCCGACGACGCGGGCGCACATGCGTGGCACGTTCATACAGGCTGCGAAGCATTGGCGTCGTGACTACACCGTGGACTGGGTGCACCTCAAGCTCAACGACGAGATGCAACGCACGGTGTTGCTCAAGGACCCCTTCAAGAGCACCGACGAACGTTTTCAAAAACTGTTGGCCTCTCTCGAGCGTCACGGCTGAGACATCGAAGCATGATTCGTGACTGACGAGGCTCTCGTCGTCACGGACGGTCCACCGCCGCCTCAAAGAACGCTCCGGAGATCTCGCGTCGCCCTTGAGTGGATCGTCGTCGTCGCCGTGGCGGTGGTGGTTTCGGTGTTTATTCGTGCCTTCATCTTCCAAACGTTCTACATTCCCTCGGCGTCGATGGAACCCACCTTGTTGATCGGCGACCGGTTGGTGGTGAACAAACTGAGCGTCCAATTCGGAACAATCAACGTAGGCGACGTCGTTGTGTTCAAAGCGCCGCCGAGTGAGAACTGTGGCGACCCGGTCGTGGATCTCGTCAAGCGCGTTATTGGCACGCCGGGCGATCACCTCACGTCGAAAGGCAACACCATCTACGTGAACGGCGTCGCGCTCCACGAGAAGTGGCCGCACACCGAGCCCCTCGGCCCAGCGATCGGAAACGTCACGGTACGCGCGAATCACTACTTCGTGATGGGCGACAACCACTCGGACTCGTGCGACAGTCGAAACTGGGGGACGGTACCACGTTCGGACATCATTGGCAAGGTCTTGGTGCGGATATGGCCACTTTCTCGCGTCGCCTGGCTCTAAAACCTTGAGGAGTCGCGCCCTACAATGGGGACGTGTTCAGTTTGAGTCCAATAAAACTCATGGTGATAGTTGGCGTCGTGTTGCTGCTCATGGGTCCGGACAAGTTGCCAGAAGTGGCACACAAACTTGGCGCAACCTGGCGTGCCATCAAGAACCTTCAAGAGAAGGTTGAAGCCGAGGTTCGAGAGGCGATCCCCAACCTGCCGAGCACCGGCGACATTGCTCGCATCGCGCGCAGTCCAGTCAACATCTTGAACCAATTGGCCGACCGCGTGGACGCGAAGGAGGCCGCAGCTAATCAACCCGTCGCGCCCGAGGGCGAACTGGCCGGAGACGAGTCGCCACCACTCCTGACGACACCGCGACCTCCCACGCCCCCACCCACGCGAGCCGACGATCAGTCGCCGCCGCCCGATCCCTCGCTGAACTAAACCTCGATGTCAAAATTTCGTCGCGCTGAGAGTGGTATGACGCTGGCCGAACACCTGGCCGAACTGCGACGTCGATTCCTCGTCATTTCGGTGGCGGTACTTGTCTTCGGAATCCTTGGGTTCATGTTTTATCCCCACATCCTCAAAATCCTCCAAAACCCCTACTGTTCGGCCGTCCCTGGACACTGCAAGTTCCTGGTCACCAATCCTCTAGACGGTCTCACACTGCGCGTGAAGATCGCCTTCTTTTCGGGGTTCATCGTCTCGTCTCCAGTCATCTTGTGGCAGGCCTGGCGCTTCATCACGCCGGGCCTCAAGGCCCGCGAGCGGCGATACATCATCCCTTTCGTGGCGAGCTCGCTGGTGTTCTTCCTCACAGGAATGTTGCTGGCGTACTTCAGCTTCGCTCACGCCATCCAGTTCTTGAAGTCCATCGGCGGATCGTCATTGATCACGGAGTACAACCCTAATCAGTACTTGACTCTGTTCTTGTTGATGATGTTCATCTTCGGCCTCACCTTCCTCTTCCCTGTCGTCCTCGTCGCGTTGGAACTCGTGAATATCGTCACGCCTAAACAGCTCCTTCGCGGCTGGCGTTACGCGGTCATCGCCATCACGGTCGCGTCGGCGGTCTTTACGCCCAGTGGGGATCCGCTGTCGATGGCCGCCTTGGGCGTCCCGCTCATCGTCTTCTACTTTCTCGCGATTGGCGTCGGAAAGCTGCTCCACAAGTGAGCGTGATCGACTATCGACGTCGATTCATCGACGGCCTCGGTTTCGGGCTCGACCGTTTTCAAATTGACGCAATCGAAGCCGTTGACAAAGGCGTTAACGTCCTCGTCAGTGCTCCGACGGGTTCGGGCAAGACGCTCGTGGCGAACTACGCCATTGGTCGAGAGCTGGAACGCGAACAGCGGACGTTCTACACGACGCCCCTGAAGGCCTTGTCGAATCAGAAGTACCACGAACTCTGTGATCTCTTCGGTGGGGCGCAAGTGGGTCTGTTGACGGGCGACACGTCGCTGAATCGAAGTGCGCCCATCGTCGTGATGACGACCGAAGTTCTTCGCAACATGTTGCTCACCGAATCGGATCAGTTGACGGCGCTCGGCCTCGTCGTGCTCGATGAAGTGCACTACCTCCAAGATCCCTTCCGTGGGGGAGTGTGGGAGGAAGTACTCATCCTCACGCCCACGCCCGTACGGTTCGTCGCGCTGTCGGCGACGATTGGCAATGCTGACTTTCTCGGTGAATGGTTTGGCCAGGTTCGTGGCCCGACGACCATCGTGGTGGAGAAGACGCGGCCCATCGTGCTGCACAACCACGTTGCCTTCATGAGGCGCGGACAGCCCACCGCAGAGATTCACGATCTCTTGAATGGCCAGCGACTCTCTGATGAGGCGCGTCGCGTCGACAATCTCATGAAGTCCTCTCGGCACTTTCGCCCAGGCGCCAAGTGGAAGGGGCCGAAGTCCAGCGCACCGCCGCCGCCGTTTCGAGCGCCCCGACGGTCCGAGTTGATGCAGGCCCTCGAGCGCGAGGACCTCCTGCCGGTCATCGTCTTCATTTTCTCGCGCGCGGCCTGTGACGACGCGGTGCACCAATTGCGTCGAGACGGACTGCTCTTCACGAAGCCTGAGGATCGAAGAGAGATCGAAAGCATCGCCGAAGCGCGCCTGCGCGACTTCTCCGACGAAGACCTTCAGGCACTCGAGTACGCCGACTTCATCGACGCCCTTCGACGCGGCGTCACGATGCACCACGCCGGCATGGTGCCCGCCTTTCGTGAGATTGTCGAGACCTGTTTCGAGCGCAACTTGCTCGCCGTGGTCTTCGCCACTGAGACGCTGGCCCTCGGCGTGAACATGCCCGCGCGATCGGTGGCGCTCGAACGTTTCACGAAGTACTCCGACGCCGGTCGCCAGTTCCTCACGAGCGCCGAGTACGCCCAGATGACGGGACGAGCCGGCCGGCGCGGCCTCGACGACGAGGGGCACGCCATTGTCTGTTACGCGAGTGACCTTTCCCTTCATGACGTCGGACGCATCGCGCTCGCGCCGCCCGCCGACCTGCACTCCTCGTTTCGACCCACTTACAACTTCACCGCGAACCTTGTCAATCACTTCGACTACGAGACGGCACTCGAGGTCGTGCAACGATCCTTCGCTCAGTTCGAGAACGACCGACGCCCTTCGGGTCACAAGCGTCCACTCACCGACCAGATGGTGGCGCGTCACCACGTGCTCGAGGAACTCGGCTACGCCAACGGATGGCAGTTGACTCCCCAAGGTCAATTACTTCGTTCGATCTATCACGAGTGTGATCTCTTGATCGCCGAATCGATCATCGCGGGCGTCTTCGAGGACTTAGAGGCCTCCGAACTGGCGGGACTCTTGAGCTGCTTCGTCTTTGAGTCCAAACGATCCACGCGTGGCGCCAACGCCGCGCAGCGGGTGTCGACGAAGAAGAAGCGAGTCCACCACGACCGCCTCGGTCAAGAACGCAGATTGAGTATCAGTGAACGTCTTCGCGAGATTACGGTGATCGCCGCGACCCTGCGCGGGGTCGAAGAACGACACAAGGTACCGCACTTCAAAGAGCCTGACGGTCACTTCGCGACGATCATCGCGGCCTGGGCTCGCGGCGTGACCCTGGGCACGGTCTTGGACCTCGCGGACGCCGAAATAGGCCAGACGTCGCCGGGGGACTTCGTGAGAAACGCCAAACAGGTGGCCGATCTGTGTGAGCAGCTGGGCCGGATGCGTCACCTCACCAAGGTCGCCGACGTCGCCCTCGAGGCCCGAGATGCGGTCCTACGCAGTGTCGTCGCGGGCGCTTCGAGCGTCCACCCACTGGACTAGATTCGCCTCTAACCTCGTAACTTCATGCATCCCTACGTTGTCGAAGAGTTCACCGACGCCGAGTCGGCGGTACTTCGCCGGTATTTCACGAATCTGCAGGGTCCGGTCTTTGCCCTGGTCAACTTGCCTGAGGTTGTAAAGGGCGCCCTCTTCGCGCGCTACTCGAGGTCGTCGAAGAGCCTCCGACGACTCTTCCTCGACGAGTTCGTGGGCGACCTCGAACTGGCCGGTGACGTGACGATCGACGCGACGGTGGGACTCGACCGAGCTGACGATCTCTACCAGAAGATCTTCTTCGAATACGGTGACGATTCGGTTGCGCAACTCGGTGGCGTGCACTTGGCCTGCGAACAGGCGAGCAACCTCTTGACCAAGGTCCTCGAACGGGGTCGACTCATGAGTTACCTCGAACAGTCGACGCGCTACCTGGGCTACGACCGTCGACTGGGCAACGGGCTCTACCGCTTCTATCGTGACAACGACGTGCTCGAGTCACGTTTCGGGGCTCGCTACATCGGCGAGATGGACCGCATGTTCGACACGTACCGAGAGCTGCTGCCGATCTTGACGGACTGGCTCACCCTCAAGTACCCAAAGACGCCTGCCGACACCGACTTCGTCTACCGACAGGCCATTCGCGCCAAAGCGCTCGATGCGCTGCGCGGACTGTTACCCGCGAGCGCTCTGTCAAACCTGGGCATCTACGCGTCGGGCCAGGCCTACGAAGCGCTGTTGTTGCGCATGCGGGCCCATTCGCTCCCCGAAGTGCACGACTACGCCCAGATGATGCTCGACGAACTCACGAAGGTGATTCCTTCCTTCTTGAAGCGTCTCGACGTTCCCGAGCGCGGAGTGGCGTGGACAAACTATCTTCGCGACACTCGAAGCGCCACGGCGACACTGCTTCGCGAGTTGGAGCAGGACGTCACGGACGAAGAGCCGGGGGAGCACGTCCGGCTCGTGGCTTTCGATCCCGAAGGGGAGAGCCGAGTGCTCGAAGCCATCGTCTTCGCCAACTCAACGACGTCGCACGACGAAGCCGCTCGGCGCGTCGCGGCGATGAGCGAGAGTGAGCGCACGGAGGTCATGGCGAGTTACGTGGGACAGCGTGGGAATCGCCGTCACCGCCCGGGACGGGCTTTTGAGCGCACTGACTACCGATTCGAGATTGTGAGCGACTACGGCGCTTTCAGGGACCTCCAGCGCCACCGGTTGCTCACGATCGAGTGGCAGCCACTTACTGTCGATCTGGGCTTTGACGTGCCCGAGGTGGTGGTCGAGGCCGGACTAAGCGAGCGTTACCAGGATTCGCTTCAACGTTCGGCGGAACTCTATAACGATCTGCGAGAAGACTACCCTGACCAGGCACAGTACTGCGTGGCTTTAGCGTTTCGGATTCGCTACGTCATGCAGATGAACGCTCGCGAAGCCATGCATCTCATTGAACTACGCTCCGGTCCCCAAGGGCATCCGAGTTACCGGCGAATCGCACACGAAATGGTCCGACTCATTCGAGAAAAGGCCGGTCATGAGGCGATATCGACGGCCATGCGTTACGTGGACTTCTCCGAAACCGACCTCGAACGTCTCGAAGCGGAGCGCGCGGCGGAGCGAAGTCGTCTGAATCGTTAGAAATTCGGAGATTTATGCACTCCTTAGGTCCATATCGCGCACCCCGCGCCAAAAAGGCCCTACAATGCCTGCGCTACAGAAGAGGAATTTATGGCAAGTGAAGTTGAGAGCGAAGAAGTATTTGACGAAGAGGAGCTCGCGGACGGTTTCGACGAAGAGATTGTTAGCGAAGAGGAGCTCGAGGACGTTGTAGACGAGAACGAGGACGACGAAGAGGTCGTTGACGCGAGCGCGATCGCCGTCGTGGCCCTGGTGGACGACGACGAGGTTGTCCCGGCGGCGGTCGTGGTGACCGAAGACGACGATGACGTCGTAGACGACGCGGACGTCGAACTAGCGCTCGACGAGGTCCTCGCAGAGACTATTTTGCGCACTTCGGTGCCCGAAGACGACGACGAAGCTCCCCTCGAAGTCGATCCGACCCTCGACACCACGGAAGCGATTCTGCCAAAACAGGACGACGAGTTCCGTTGTAAGTCGTGTCGCTTGCTCAAAAAGACGAGCCAACTCGCTAACAAGGCGAGCATGCTCTGTCGTGACTGTGTCTAAGAACTTCGTGGCGTAGCGTGAACGTTACGGTCGTGTCGGTTATCACGCCCGAACTCGAGGCACTGTGGGGTCACGCTCACAAAGACGTCGTCGTTAAGCGAGGCGGGCCAGCGCTCCTACGAACACTCTGCGGGTCTACCGACGAAAACGACCTCCTTGATCAAGTCGTCGCGTCGAAGTCGCTGTGGGCTATCGACGACGACGAACAACTCATTGGTTTCGTCGTCTGTCGAGAACAAGTAGTTGAGGCGATTTACGTCGCGCATTCATTTCGTCGACAAAAAGTGGCGACCACACTCGTGCACGCGCTCCTTGCGGGTGCAACGCCGCCCGTGGACGCGTACGCACTGCCGGGGGACCGAGCAATGAAATCGCTCTACGAGTCGCTGGGCTGGAAAGCGCGCTTGCTTACGATGCGCGGCGCGTAGGCGGCCGGCGAACAATACGCGTTGGCGGCGGCGGTGGTGGCACCTTCATGCCGAGCAACTTCGCCAATTCGGGAATCGCGCCGGCGTTGTGCACCGCCACGGCATGACTGGTCTCGTCGCTCGGAATACCGAGAGGTTTCACGTTACGACGAATGGACGTGTCGGCCGTTAGTTCGACGATCTCATTCCACAGTTTGGGGTCTTGCTCGGCACTGAGTGTCTCCGAGACAAGTGCGACGACCCGTCCGGCGGCGTCCGCACTCACCCGAGTAGACACGTCGGGCGGGCGGGCGACGAGGCTAAGAGCCTCTTTGACGTTCTTGGAGTTGATCGCGGCTTCGAGCTTCTCGTTCCATTGCACGCGCAGGTGCTCCACTCGAGCGGTAAGCGATGCCTGGAGTTCCTTCAGTTGCGCTCGGGCCTCGTCGTCAAGTGAGACCGTCTTGGCCGAGGTGACGACCGCACGGAGGTCGCGCAGTCGCAACTCGCGACCGGCACCGATGGCGCCACCGGCGCGATCCTTCCAAAGCGCAAGGTTGGTCTTGTTCCGCAGATCCTCGGCGATGCGGTCAATCGTGGCGGGATCGACCGTCGGGCGACCGTGCGAGGAAGCGTTCTTGTTCTGTGTCTCTACCGCGGTGCGTACGGCGGGCATGCCGCCGCGAAGGAGCTGCTCGGCCACGGGCAACTGTTCCGGCGAGAGGGTCGCGAGAAGGGCGTTGCGGTGCGTGGTCGTGAGGGGCGGCTGCTGGGGCCCGTGTGAACGTTCGGGACGGCTCGGACGACCACCACGATCGCCGCGCGGAGAGCGTGGTGAGCGATCCGCGCGGGCGTCGCCTTCAGCGTGTTCAGGTCTCGGACCGCGGGGTGGGCGTTCGCCAGCTGGGCGTTCGCTACGGGGACGATCGCCTCGAGGCGCACGCGCCGGGCGTTCGTTGGACGAACTGGCGCCCTCGCGTGACTCACGTCGCGTACTTGGACGCTTGGTGCCTTCACGTCGGGCGCCGTCACGACGATCCGTGTCGCGGCGCTCGCCGTCACGTCGTGTGCCTCGACCCTTCGGAGCGTAGGTGACCACGACGTCGGGTCCCTTTTGCACCTCTGGAATGAGTTCGAGGCGTTCGTTCTTCGGATCGAGTGGGGAAGCAGTCTTGGGGGCCATAACCGAGAGGACCTCGATACCCTCCATGTACTGCTCAATATCGGCGCGGTAGACGTTGCCGATTACCGGTCCGCCGGGGATGAGTGAGGCTTGAAGGACGCCCTTTGGAAGCTTCGCGCCCGCGGCCCGCCACGTCGCGAGGTCGCCACTCAAACTGGTTATTTCGATCTCAATGCGTCGAGACATAGGGCTCTAATCTAGTCGCTAGGCAATAACCAAACATTTCGATGAGACTTAGTCCAATTTTAAACTCTGTTGCCTAGCATGGCTCCGTGAGTGACACTCCGCCAGATAAACCTGAAGAGAACGTTTTCGATTCAACGCCCGAGGTACCCGCTGGTGATGAGCCGACGACGCCGGTTGTCTTCACGCCAGGACCCGCTTTCGAAGCCACACCGGGAGGCTGGGCGAGTCCAGAACGTCCCCTTGATCCCTCGAGCGCTACGACGGACGAGACGCCCGCCCACAGCGCAAGTTCGCGTGCAACAATCGTCGATGAAGCCCCTCTTGCTTCACAGGTCCGCAAAAGTCGAACCCTCTGGTCCACTCGACTCTCACTTCTCCTCGTCGCCGCTTTAGTAGGAGGACTCGCCGGCCACTTCGCCTCTCCGGGATCGTCGTCCACGCCGGGTGTCACGATCAATGAGGTGAGCAACTCTCCCGGTGCCGCCGTTCTGCCCAGCGGCTTGAGCATTCCCAAACTGGTGCAGAATGTCCTGCCTTCAATCGTCAGCATCGACGTGAAGGGCGGCGGGACCGAAGACCAGGGCACGGGCATGATCATCTCCAAGGGTGGGCTGGTCTTAACGAACAACCACGTCATCGCCGCCGCGGTGAATGGTGGCTCGATATCCATTACGCGGAGCGGTTCCACGAAGAACCAGTCGGCGACGTTGATCGGCACGAATCCCATTGACGACGTCGCGCTTATCAAGATCAACGGAGCCTCGAATCTGCCCGTCGTCACGTTTGGCAACTCCAACGCTCTCGTCGCCGGAGACGCCGTCGTCGCCATCGGCAACGCGTTGGGTCTCGCCGCGGGGACACCCACGGTGACCCAGGGCATTGTCTCAGCACTCGGCCGCACGGTCACGGCAGGTACGTCGACTTCATCCGAGACACTCAACAACATGATTCAAACCGACGCCGCGATCAACCCCGGCAACTCTGGGGGACCGTTGCTCGACTCGAGCGGCAACGTCATTGGCATGAACACGGCGGTGGCGGGAACTCTGGCCGACGGTGAGACCACTCAGAACATCGGGTTCGCGATTCCCGTGGCTACGATCCAGTCACTTCTCAAGTCCCTGATGGCGGGTCAGAGTGTCGTCAATCACGGTGCGTTCATCGGCGTTGAGATTGAATCAATGTCGCCGTCGCTTCAACAGCAGTACGGCTTCACCGTATCCACCGGGGCGGTCGTAATGAGCGTCATCGCAAGCACTGGTGCCGCGTCAGCGGGCGTGAAGCAAGGTGACATCATCGTTGGTATCAACAAGTCGACGATTCAGAGCGCCCAAGACGTCAGTTCGGTCATCTCGGCATTAAAGCCCGGCGATCAGGTTTCGCTGCACATTATTCGTGGCACGCAACACCTGACGATCAAAGTCACGCTCGGTCGCACGCCCACGGGTTAAGCGAGCGTGGCGATTCCGCCATCGACGGGCAGCACCGCGCCGGTGATGTAACTCGCGGCCGGTGACGCAAGAAAGATTGCTGCGCCTGCCATGTCCGAGGGTTGACCGATTCGCTTCATCGGGGCACTTTCGGCAATCGCGTCGCCGAACGACTCAAGCGTGGCGTGCATCATCTTCGACTCGAAGGGGCCGGGTGCAATGGCGTTGACGGTGATCGACGGCGCGAGATACTTGGCCAAGTGTCGCGTCAATTGATGCACCGCAGCCTTGGAAGCGGAGTAGGCGTAGGTCTCCATTGACGGTACGTGCAGCCCATCGATCGAACCGATGTTGATGACGCGAGAGGGATCGGTATTCGTCGCGCCAGCCTCGAGCAGCGGGCGCAAGAACTTCGTGAGGTGAAAGACGCCTTTGACGTTGAGCGCAAGAACTCTCTCGAAGGCAGTCTCGTCGTACGCCGCCATTGGCGCTCCCCAGGTCGCGCCCGCGTTGTTCACCAACACGTCGAGGTGCGTTTCGCGCGCCGCGATCTCGTCTGCGAGACGTCGACACTCATCTTCACTCGAGAGGTCGGCCGGCAGGGAAGTACACGAGCCGTCTTTTGAGAGCTCCTTGGCAAACGCGTCGCCGACGTCCGCCTTACGCGACGAGATGTACACCTTGGCGCCCGCGTCGACGAAGCCTCGCGCGATCATCTCGCCGATTCCCCTCGTACCGCCAGTGACGAGTACGACCTTGCCCGAGACGTCAAAGAGTGCGTTCATGGGCCGAAGTGTAGGTCAGTCGGTTTCGCCCACGAGGAACGCGGCACGGGGCCGTGGGAGATCGGGATGGCGTTCGCGAGCCGTCACGAGCGCCTCGTCAACGTCGAAGGCCGTCACGATCTCTTGTGTGACGTCGCGAAAGGGGTTGCCCCAGATGACCCGGAAACGATGGGACCCCGGGGGCCACGGCTAGTTCGTTACGCGGAGTCGCGTGATAGAGACGGAGGTGACGTCCGACTTGTTGTCAGGAGCGAACTGAGCTCGCACGGTCCAGACCCCGTTGGCCGTGAAGTTAAAGGTGCACTCCACTTGACTCTTCTGCACGGGCTGAAAGGAACAGATGAGATTCGAAGCGCCGGAGTTATCAGGCGAGATTG
>PLNQ01000138.1 GCA_003141815.1 Acidimicrobiaceae bacterium
AGATCGTCGGTACGAAATGCCATATTGTTCCCAGTTCCGAAAATGCCCGCGGCATACGGATACAAGGGGTTCTCGAGGTCGGACATGTCAAGGCGAAACTCTCGCTGATCAAATCCGCGGCTGAATCCACCCNNAGCGTCATCGTCGGTGAAGGCAATGTATTCCGTCTCCACCAGTGGAAGG
The DNA here is from genome assembly GCA_003141815.1 of Acidimicrobiaceae bacterium. Taxonomy (GTDB): domain Bacteria; phylum Actinomycetota; class Acidimicrobiia; order Acidimicrobiales; family RAAP-2; genus RAAP-2. The sequence goes on from PLNQ01000138.1 coordinate 184, forward strand.
GCGCAGTTACGTGCGCTTGCAGAGCCGCTCAGGTCCTCCCTTGCGTAGCGGATGTTCAATCGATGTTGGAACTCGTCCACTACGTGACGCGTCTCATCGGTGACCGAGGCGTTGTCCACCACGATCACGGTGACTCTTGGGGAGGGATACTCCGCAGCCTCGATCGATACCAAGCATCGCCGGAGAAGTTCTGGTCTGTCCTTCGTAGGAATCACCACGGTCAGCGGGGGCGGGTCCGTCAGGAGACGAAGTCGCTCTCGAGCGCAGGGGGGCGTTCCAGACGTGCTGACGTTATCTTGCGCGGCCACGGGACCATCACGGATGGAACGATGAGTGGCCTCGCCATCGGCGACCATGGCTTGAGCCATTTTGAGTGCCCTGTCCGGGTCTTGGAAATCCGATCCGCGGAAGTGATGGAAGCCAATCGGCAGTCCGTGGCAAGTTGCATATGCGAGGCGTCCCCCGGAGATCTTCGAAGGCAGCCTTATCGGCCCTTCGCTTGCTTCAAGATGCCATAATTCGGCGGGCTCGAACGGGGCAATATCTGCGTTTCTCCGCGTCAATGTCTTCTCCTCCTCTTATAGCGGACGTGGCTTGAATGATTCTCGCCACGGCTTGACCTGACAGGCACGGATCTTCGCAGTGCTGCTATCGGAACGCCGACATCTAGAAATCGGAATTCACAATTAAGAATCGCCGCTTGCCCTCGATCACCATGCGACCACACTGTAGCAAGGTACTTCGGTGAACACTCCTCGGCGTGCTTCGACCGCGCGATCAGGTAATTCCGGCCTTTCCGGAATGACCGGGGATTGCCACCTCGCTGAACCGATCGAGCACCCACCGCGGGGCAGGGGCCCCGACATCGTGACTGCTGTCTGACTGCACGTACGAAGTATGATGACCGGCTGTGCTTCGGCAATCCCCAGAGCGAGTTTTCTTGGTGCACGGCTTCCCCTTCCAAGGAAGCCGTGCGGAGTGTCTACCTCGTCGAGGACCCAAACGAAGCGGCTGTGCTGCTCAAAACGCCATCACGGTGTGCCGCACCGACGAGGTCGCCGCGGCCAAGGTATGCGAGTCCGTTTCGATCGCGAGGAAGCATCCAGACGACCGATCAGGACTTCATATGCCGTTCGGGTCTGCTGCCAACTGGCCGGATCCTCGTGTGTGATAACGGGCTCGTGACGGATTTGCCGAATGGCTTCTCTCAGTGCTTGAACGTCGTTGACAGCGACAAATCGCGCACCTGAGTACGAGACTGCAGCCTCGCGAAGCTCTGGAATATCATAGATAATAACGGGAATCCCGTAAGCCATTGCAATACTTAGGGGTCCACTTGATGTAGCCCGTCGATACGGTAATACCAGAACATCAGAAGTAGTGAACAGGGCGCCTACTTCGGCGTCGCTGAGGTATCGGTTTATGAACCGTATTCGATCGCGATATGGGCTGTTTTCAATGAGACGTGCTGGCAGCGTCCAGCCTTCCCAGGTCTCGCCAGCAACGATCAGCTCCAGGCCTTCAACTTCCGGTTCCCTGAGACCGGAGAATGCCTCCACAAGGTCTTCTGCACCTTTGTATGGCCGAATCAGTCCGAAAAACAGGATTCGGAATGGAGAACTGTCCGAGGAGCCATCGACTGCGTCGTTGGAAACGTCGTAATGGTCGTACGGTCCGTGGGGGATGATCTGAACATCAAGCCGCTGAATGTCATAGCAATCATTGAGAAGCTCATAGGCGAGTGGCGTGTGCACCACAGCGCCTTGACTCAATCGGATCAGGAGGGGAACGAACAATCGTGCGTAGAGGGAAAGAAGCGGAATGGCTTCCTCGCCGGGATCTTGCACCTCGTGAAATTCGATCACCACGGTCGAACCACGCAGGCGCGCTAGGAGAGCGAGGAGAAGGTACGTATGGAGAGTGGAGGCGGACCACCACTGCAGGACCAGACAGGTTCGCGAAGTCAACATCCTTCGAACTGCAGGCAAGATCGAAGGTAGCCAAAACCAGTCGATACCGTCATAAGCATCCAACGAGGCATACTCAAGTACGGAGTCTGCTTTTCCCACCCTTATCCTTCCTGGAAATAGGAATTTCGGGACTAATCTCCGCAAGAGTATGACCCGCGTCTCGAGCGTAAAAGACAGCGCGTGAGAAAGTCTATTGGTGTAGACCGATATTCCCGAATAAAACCGAACGCTAGGTCCGACCACGGTGACTGAATGCATGTGAGATTTGGATGTTGGCATCTATGAATCACCCACCGATTTTTGACTTCTTGGGTGAGTTCCGTTCTCCAAGTTCGACACAACTTGAAGAACTTAGCAGGGTAATGTGAACGCCGGTCGAAAACGGGAGCGCGCGCCAGCTGTAAACGAGCATCGAAAACAGCCGCACTGAGCCACTAAACGCGCATCGAAAACAGCCACACCCAACAGCCCAGGCTGGCGACTCAACTCTTGAAGGAGAGTGAGCGACCAGAACGGGAGAAGGGTGCACAGCAACATGCAAGTTTGGACGGAGATTCGAAGAAAAGTACTGGTCGAGAAGGTGTCGAGACGCCAGATCTGCCGCGACTACGGCCTCAGTCACCACACGGTCGCCAAGATCCTTGACCAGGTCGAGCCCCCGGGCTACCAGCGCGTGGGAGAGCGGCCCCGGCCCAAGCTCGGACCGTTCCTGGGCGTGATCGAGGAGATCCTGCGCCTCGACGAGACTGCCCCGAAGAAGCAGCGCCACCGCCAAGCGGATCTTCGAGCGCCTGGTCGACGAGCACGGCTACGAGGGTTCTGAGAGCCATGTCCGGCGCTACCTTGCCCAGCACGACCACCGCCACCGCGAGGTGTTCGTGCCGCTCGCCCCACCGCCGGGCGAGGCCCAGACCGACTTCGGTGAGGTGGTCGTGGAGATCGCCGGGACACGGGTGAAGGCCGCCCTGGCGGTGATGAGCCTACCCTACTCGGACGTCTTCTTCGTCTCGGCCTTTCCACGCGAGTGCACCGAGACCTTCCAGGCCGCCCACGACAACTCGTTCGAGTTCTTCGGCGGCGTGCCCACCAAGTTCGCTTACGACAACACCACGGTCGCAGTGAAGAAGGTCTTGGAGGGACCGAATCGCGAGCTGACGACCGAGTTCTTGCGACTCGAGAGTCACTTCTTGTTCACCCACCGGTTCTGTCGGGTGGTTCGGGGCAACGAGAAGGGCCACGTGGAGAGCCTCGTCGGCTATCACCGGCGCAACTTCCTCGTGCCGGTGCCGAGCTTCGAGAGCTTCGCGGAGCTCAACGCCTACCTGGCGAGGCGCTGCGAGAACGAACTCGACCGCACGCTACGCGGGTACGCCGAGCCCAAGCGGACACGCCTCGAGACCGACCGCGCGGCGATGCTGCCCATCCCGAAGACCACCTTCGAGTCGCGCAAGGTCTCTTACGCCAGGGCCAACTCGCTCAGCCTGGTGCGCTTTGACCGCAACGACTACTCGGTGCCCACCGCCTACGCCCATTCACACGTCGTCGTCATCGGCGGGGTCGAGACCGTCAAGATCGTGGCGGAGGGACACCTCGTGGCGACGCACGCGCGCAGCTGGGAGCGGGCCCAGACCTTCTATGAACCCGTGCATTACCTGGCGTTGCTCGAAAGAAAGCCCGGCGCCTTAGATGCGGCGAGGCCGCTCGAGGATTGGCAGCTGCCGGCGTGCTTCTGGCCGTTCGAACCAGGAAACTGATGAAAGGAAACAGGACCATGGGTTTACCCGGAATGGTAATTAGTGGAATTTCAGCGGCCGTGGGGGCCATTATGTACTGGGCGGTCACGGCACAGAGCTCAAACGTTGTTCAAAATCACGGATTTGGACTGTCCACTGTTGGCGTCATCTTGATGATTGCCGGTGCGCCCTGTTTCGTGATTTCGACTGCCGTGTTTGCGGCGTCGCGTCGATCGCCCGCGGCGCCCTCACGTATCTCTCACTCCAGAGACGGTCGACGAGGCGGGACACACCTCGCCGGTATACGAAAAGCAGAATTAACCAGCCTTTCGAGCGCGGCACGTGTCTCATAACGTCCGACTCGGTGTGTTCCAAAGTCGCGAGACGAAGCCCACACTTGACTGGCTCGGAGAGACGTAGCGTCGAACCATAAGGAAAGAGCGAAAGGAGGCTTCATGATTATCGTAGGAATTGTTCTAATGATCATTGGATTTCTGGCGGGGATCGCAATTTTGTGGTCGCTCGGAGTCATCATCGTCATCGTCGGGCTTGTGCTGTGGCTCCTTGGAGCCCTCGGTCACGCCGTCGGTGGTCGTCGACACTACTTCTAGTTAGAGGTACACGCCCCCGAGTGACACCCGCAAGTGGCGCGTCACGTGGGGGTGTCGTCGACCCCGATCCGAATGGCTCCTTGTGCTGGGCTGATCGGCGTTCGCGGGCGTTGTCAGTTCGAGCGAACCACGTTTGACGACGGCCGGATAAAGGGGCCGAGCGCCCTCTGTCATCAAGTCGCTACTGAGCCACGTCGGTAGAATTCAAGGTGTGTGTTTACTCCCTGGTCATCGAGCACAGCGAAGTGGGGACCGGATTGATGCTTGCGAGCGCCTCGTAAATCCCAGTCCCATGGGTTACGAAAAACAGTGAGTGCGACCCTAAAAAGTGTGCTTAGAAGTCCACGCGTCATAGTTCTATCTCTCGTGGTACTTGTGCTCGTCGTCGCCGGCACGACCACGGCAGTGCTGCTCATCGGTTCACCAAAGCTCAAAGTTGGGCCTGAGGGAGTCGTCGTGCTGAACGTGCCGAATCTCGCTCCGGCGAGCACGACACAAAGCGGGAAGACCGTGGACGGCATCACGTGTCGTCCACTGTCAAAAGACGCGGTCAAGTATCACATCCACGTCCACGTCGCGGTGTACGTCAACGGTCGCCAACAGCGCCTACCGGCGGGGATTGGGATCACCAAACCAATGGTCGTCCAGCATTTCGCGAGTGGACCCTTCGATGACGTCGGGCTCTCCGACTGCCTCTACTGGCTCCACACCCACGTCGCGGACGGCATCGTTCACGTGGAGGCTCCGATGAAGCAAAGCTTCACCCTCGGTCAGTTTTTCTATATCTGGGGCCAGCCCCTAGGACCGAACCAGGTCGGTCCCGCCAAGGGGAAAGTTGTCGTGTACGAGAACGGCAAACGACTGACTGGCAATCCACGGTCCACGCCGCTTCTTCCCCACGCCGATATCCAAATCGATGTCGGGAACACGGTCGTGCCGTTTCAACCCTTCGCCTTCAATGTGTCCGGAGCTTGCGGGCAAGGCACCCTGAGCTGTACAACGACGACGACCTGAGTCGCTGGGGTTCACATTTTCCCCCTGAGTCTTCTTGGTGAACGTCTCGTCGACTGACGAGGACTGGATGGATCCTCTCTAGGAACCCTGTTGTTCAAATCCGCGAAGGAAAGTGGCTGACCAGCGGGTGTCTATTCATATACAAAAAGTATTGAACGTGGAAGCATAGTCCCGTTTAGTGATATGAAAGTGGATATGTTGAGATCTTGTGTCCACGTTGTCATGGAATTGATATTCGGCCATGAATAAACGCGTGGGAATTCTCTTGGCGTTTTCGCTGTACGTCTGTTTGGTTGCGGCGGAGGTGAGCTGGGTGGCTTGGTTTGGTGGGCATAGTTTGTGACGTTTCAAGATCCGTTCTAAGACGTTGATCTCACCGTAGTTGCGGTGTCGTGTTTGGTGGGCACGGTGTAGTTTTCTGCTCTGGCAGCCAACCACTGGTCGTCCAGCATTTCGTGAAGGGCTCTTCGACGACGTCGGGCTTTACGACTGCCTCTGCTGGATCCACCCACGTCGCTGTGCGGATTAGGACTCAGCTGGGAAGTCGTCGACCGTATCGACAGAGATTCCATTCACGAGTACCTGGACATCGGTGACGTTGTCGGACGTTAGTCGTGACAATATTAATTCTCATCAAACTCCACAAAAGGCGTCATGCCCTAACCCTCAGATTGCCGGCGGATTGGCCGCCTTGGAGGAAATCCAAACTTCGCCGTGCCCACCAGGGTTTGTTGGAACCTGCGAGCCGCGTCGAGATAATCCTTTGTCCAGATCAGTAGTACCGCGCCGGCGGCGGAGCGGCCATCCGCTCCGCAGAGGTCATCTCTTACGGTGTTGATCAGACGGCGGTTGGAAGCGGGACTCTCCGACATCGCGTCTGGAATCGACACCTCGCCGACGAGGCCGGCTCCCAGTCGTTCGTACCACGACTTAAGGAGTGCAACCTCGAGGAGCAATTCGTCGCGCGCGACGGGCCGAGGTGCCTCGGGTCGACGATCCCCTTCTTCCCATAGGCCGGTCACCGCGTCCGCACTTTGTCGTAGGTTTGCCACACCGGTTACGAGCGCCGTGACTTCAGCCAGGGGGATTGATGCTGAGCTCCGCTCGGCGAGGTATGTCCGAAAGGCGCCATTGAATCGAAGAGAAGCAGCCCCTGCAGCCGTTCGCTCCGTCTCTAGAGACTGTAAAGATTGGACGCGGTTATCGTCGCGTTCGGTGACGTACTTCACGGCCGCTTCCAGGTAGAACACGCTTTGGACGAAAGCCTGTTGCAGAGCAGAGCCGAGGGCTCCCGCTGCGCCGCGCGGCCAGAAGAGAAGGCCAACACCCACGCTGACGGCGCAGCCAATCGCCACGACTTCAATTCGATAGAGCCCCACGCGCCAGCCCACGGGTTGGAGGAGATTGAACAGAATGACGAGAGTCAGGGTAAACCCCGCCTGTCCCGCGGCGAAGGAAATCGCGGTCGGGGCGAAGCCCGCGACGAGAAGTGCTATCGGAAGCAGGAACCACAAGAGCGTGACGTTGGTGCCGACCAGTACCAACATCACGGCACCCACGACGAAGCCGACCGTCGTTCCGAGTAACGACCGCAACGCACTCTGGCCGGTATTGACGACGTTCGAACGTAGTACTGACAGGGTGCCCAGAATCACCCAGAACGAATGTTGGAGGCCCGTCTTCTCGGCGATGAAGACGGCGATTGACAATCCAATGGCGCCTCGGACGCTGTTGTGCAGCCACACGGAATGTGGCTCGAAATGTGCCGCGGCGCGTCTCCGGGCTGAGGCCGTGCGACCCGTCGCGGTGCCGGGCAGGCGTCCGGCGACTGCGTCGAGCCAGCCGCGCCGATCGGCTGCGGCCGCGAGGTCGATGTTCTCGCCGATCTGAGATGCCGCGAATCCCAATTCTTGGGCTCGGAAACTCGGTTCAGGCGATGCCACGAGTTCTTCGATTCGCTCCTTTCGTGTATCGATTTCCGGTTCTGTTGCGTGGAATTCCTTCTGGGCCGTGAAGGGGAAGTGGAGCGTGGTTTCGTGTTCCATGTCGTCGAGCGACGTCCGCAAGTCTTGTAGTGCGTCATCAAGGTCCGTTGAAGAAGTGAAAGGCCGATCGAGCAGATTTGCTCCCGTGTCCAACACGTCAGCTGACGACGAGAAGATTCGAAGGGCCGGTCTGGTGACTGACGTCGCGTCGACAGGTTGATGGATCTCGATCAACTGGGCGTCCACCCAGAGAAGTTCGTCGACGAGACGAACGACGGCGCGCGATGAGACACTGAGTCCTGTGGGTCTCGACGGGACGACCAGGAATCCGCGATGGAGATTTTCAACCGCAACGTGGGCAGCGTTGACGACGTCTCGGCGTTCGTCATCGGAGTAATCCTCGGTGCCTCGCCACGTCGAGACGTCGGCTCGTAGTTTCACGGCGACTGCTCGACACGCGGTGGCCGCCGCGATGCGAAGTGCGCTGTGACCATTCGTAGGCCACAGTAGCCAGACGGCGAAAAAAGCGACGACCGAAGCAAGTCCCCACCCCGCGAGCCGATCCGCAATTACGGAGTTCGATCCGGGAACGGCGGTCGAGAGAATAAACGTTAAGAGCAGGGAGGTTGTCGCGCTGGCGAGCACGGAGCTGACGACGCCCGCGAAAATGACCACGAGGGTGACGACACCCATGGACAGAACTGACAACCAGACGGTTCGAGACGTCAGTGTTCCGAGGCAGACGAAGACGCCGCCGGTCACCGAAAGAGCGGCCTGAGCCTGGAGACGACTGCGCAGGGGTCCAGAGAAGTCCACGAAGAGGAGCAGCGCGATCGACCCAAACGCGACAAACGTTGCCACTTCAACATTTCCAATGGCGTAGATGCTCAGCGCAAAGAGAGCGGGCATGATGATCGCCGTGCGTGCCGCCCGGCGAAGTGCCGCGTAGTTTGCGTCATGTTTTTTGATCCACGCAGTAAAAGTTCTCAGGGAAGACCTTGACCGCAGAAGTTCATTGTCGGGCAACGACGGTTCGTCGGGCTCAACGGTTGTGGCTTCATTGTCAGTCACTCGACTACGACCCTTGGATTGGCGGAAGTGTCTTGAATAAGTACCACGAAGGCTACTGTTCACGCGCTTTCACTGCACGGGTTGCTCGTTGCTTTGCATCTGAACGTCAACGGTTAGCGCGTCAAGCGAACGGTGCAACACCACACCGCCGTCAAACGTGGGTGCTTCGCGGGCGACGCTACATTGTCGACGATATGGTTGCGTCATGATCGTGTTCGTGCACGGAGTCCCCGAAACGCTGGTCATTTGGAACAAGTTGCGCGCGAACCTCAACGTCGAGTCAGTGGCGCTTTCGATGCCCGGCTTCGGATGCGCACGTCCGCCAGGATTCGGTGCCACGAAAGATGACTACGTCGACTGGCTCGTGGGCGAGTTGAACCAGTTTGACGAACCAGTCGATCTCGTTGGCCACGACTGGGGAGCCGGTCTCACCTACCGCGTGGCCACGGCCAACGGTGACCGGCTGCGATCTTGGAGCGCCGACATCGCCAACATCATGCATTCGGACTATGTCTGGCACGACTTCGCACGAATCTGGCAGACCCCCGGCGACGGCGAAGCCTTTTTTGCGGATCAGCGTCGCTCGTCGCCACAAGAACGCGGGGCCGGCCTCGAGATGCTCGGCGTGCCTCACGACGACGCGGTGGCTATATCTGAAGCAAGCGACGAAACCATGAACGCTTGTATCCTCGATCTCTATCGCTCGGCGACACCGAATCCATTCGCGCACTGGGGTGGTGCGTTCACGCCGACCGCTGCACCGGGAATGGTGCTGTGTCCCTCGGAGGACCCTTTCGACAATGAGTCGAAATCGCGCGAGGTTGCCGCCATGCTGGGTGCTCGTCACCAAATGCTCGACGGACTAGGTCATTGGTGGCCCCTGCAAGCACCAGATCACGGCGCGAATTTGTTACGCGAATTCATCGAATCGGTCGGCTGACTCGACGAACTGGCCGCGTCAGTCGGACGGCACGTTCAGCGACGGGTTGTCGACTCGGTCCTGAACCTTGATGGGCGGTGAATGTTTGCGTTCCCTCGATTCGCTCACTGCACGAAAAGAGGGTTTAGATCGACGGGGTCCCCGGCTCGGCCACCACCCTCGAGCGGCGCGGTAACCGCGTGCACCGCATCGACGGCACCGCGGCCCATACGAGGTGATCAGCTTTGTGGTGGCCGGCGCCCTCGATCATGGGCTGCTCGCCGTGGCTGAACGCAAAGCTGACCTACAGGACGCTATTCTCGGCGAGTCAGGAGGACGTACTCGTACCAGTGGGGGCAACGGACGTAACTTCTTTGAACAAGGGCTCGAGAGATGGTCGGAAGACGGTGAGTAAGCACGTGCCCCCTTCGTTCTTCTTTCGCATACGCCCGAGCCGTCACGTCATCGCCTCGCTCCTCGCGGCTGCGGTGATTGCGTTGATCGTGTCAGGGATCTACGTGCCCGCCGTCAGTTCGACCATTATCGTCGGCGCTGCGAACCTCGACGCGATGGTGACTGATCTTTCGCCCCTCGTTATCCCTTCGCTGCCGCAGTATTCGAAGTTGCTCGCCGCGGATGGTTCGGTGCTCGCGACCTTCACCTCGGAGAATCGTGTGCCCGTGAAACTCTCCGCCGTCGCGCCGATCGTCGTCAAGGTCCTCCTCTCCTCTGAGGATCGCACCTTCTATTCCAACAACGGCATCGATCCCCGAGGGATTGCTCGCGCGCTGCTCGCCAACCTCGAAGGCCGACCCATTCAGGGTGGCTCTACCATCACCCAGCAGTACGTGAAGAACATCCTCGAACTCCAAGGAGGGGCCGCGGGCACGATCACCTCGCTCCAGCGCAAGATCAACGAGATTGTCTACGCTCGCCAACTCACGCGCGAACTCACGAAGAATCAGATTCTCGACGGGTATCTCAACACCGTCTACTTCGGCGCGCAGGCCTACGGCATCGAAGCCGCGGCGAGGCGTTACTACTCGGTCCACGCGTCGCAACTTTCTCTTGAACGGTCGGCGATGCTCGTCGCGCTCGTCGAGGCCCCGACCTCCTACGACCCACTCACCGACCCGACGCTCGCGCGCACCATGCGCAATCAGGTGCTCCACGTCACGTACCTCAACCACCAGATCACGCTGACCCAAGAGCGCGTCGCCGCGGCGTCGCCGCTCGGTCTAAAACCTTCACTGCCGACGACCGGCTGTCAAGCGTCGAAGGTCCCCTACTTCTGTGACTGGGTGTCGAACGAGCTCGCGACGCTGCCCGCACTCGGCGCCACTCCCGCCCAGCGCGACGCCACGCTGCAACGAGGTGGGCTCACTATCCACACGACCCTCGTACCGAGCCAGCAGGCCGCAGCGGAGACCGCGGCGGTCTCCATCGTGGGCGTTACCGACCGCGTCGGTGACGCGATCGTGGTCGAGACGCCGGGCACCGGTGCCATCACCGCCATGGCGCAGAATCGCGTCTACGGCCTCGACACCACGAAGAATGAAACGACGCTCAACTACGCCAACTCTTCCTCACCGGTGGGCTCGACCTTCAAGGTGTTCACGTTGTCGGCGGCGCTCAGCGCCGGCATACCGCTCACCACCACACTTCCCGCCGGCAGCACCTACCATTCGACGGTCTTCAACAATCCGCCCGGCGGCTACTTCTCCAATGCCGAACCGTCCTCCGCCACTAACCTCTCCATCGCGCAGGCCACCGACGGCTCCGTGAACACCGCCTTTGTCCAGCTGGAGGAGAAGGTCGGCGTGCTGCCCATCGCGAAGACGGCCCGCGCCATGGGACTCACCACCCTCCCGCTCTCTGGTCCGAACGCCGTCAACGCCAAGGAGGGCAGCCTCACCCTCGGCGCCCGTGACTTCACCCCCATCCAGATGGCCGGCGCGTACGCCACGGTCGCCGCCCACGGACTGCACTGCACGCCCCACGCCGTCGCCGCGGTCACGCTCGTGAATGGGATCTCGCTCAAGGTCTCGCCTCAATGCACGCAGGCCCTCTCTCCCGCGGTCGCCGACACCGTGACCTCACTCTTGGCGGGCGTCATCACCTCCGGCACCGGTACCGGGGCGGCAGTCGCGGGGCATTCACTCGCCGGCAAGACGGGCACCACGTCCAACTTCGGCTCCGCCTGGTTCGACGGTTTCACCGCAACGACCGCGATGGCCGTGTGGATGGGCGACCCGCGCGGGGTGACCTACCCCTTGTACAACGTCGCCGGCGTCGGCGCGGTGTACGGAGGGACGCTCCCCGCCGAGATGTTCAAGGCCGCGATGACCTCTATCCTCCAGGGACAGCCCGACGTCCCCATTGGACCACCGACCGAGATCTATCTGGCGAAATCCTCCGAGGTGGTGCCCGACGTCGCGGACCTCTCCGTGGCGAACGCACGCGCGTTACTCCAAGCACTCGGTCTCGTCGTCACTGGACCACTCGCTGGCGTCGCCGGCACGACCAACCCGCCCGCGGGAACGCAAGTGTCGCCGGGCGATTCGTTGATTCTCCACGCGTACCAGGAACCAGCGTCGTGAGCACGCCGCGATCGATCGTGCACGCTACGAGCAGCGCCCTTCGCACGGCGCGGCACTGGGTCGTGGGCCACCTCGCTACGGCCGCCACCGGCGCCGTCGGCCTCGGACTCAGCGTCACCCTGATTCTCGCCGCGTCGGGCCTATGGTTCACGCCCGTCGCGCCCGGCGCGCCCGCCGCGCCCACCGCGACGACTACCACGACGTCACTGGCGCCCGTCAAGGCGGCCGACACCTCGCCAGCACAGACCGTCGTCACCACGCTGCTCGCCGACCTGCACCACGAGACCGGGTACAGCGCCAGCGACCCGTCCTTCGCCACGACCGACCCGCTGCTCGCCGGTTGCGCCGCGTCGAGCGTCCCTGTGGCCCAGATCTCGCGTTCGCTGACACTCTCGTCAACGTCGCTGCTGGTGGTCGCGAACGTCGACGTTTACAGCGCGGGACTCGGTGCCCTCGTCGTTGCCAACACGATGGCGAGCACATCGAGTTGTTACGGAGATTACATACAGACAACGTCGCCAACGGGACTCGACGGATTTGTTGCGAGCGGCGCCAACCTCTCAGGATCCTCCATTCTCGAGGTGACGTTCCGCCGTGGCGACGTCGTAATTTCGCTCTACGGCTTCCCGACCAGCTACCAGAGCGCCACCACTGCAACGATGGCGCTCGCCGCCCAGCTCGACGCGCAGCTCGCACCCGTGCTGTCCTCCGTGTGCGTGAATGAGAACGCAACCGTGCTGGCCTCGAGGCGCAATCCCACCCAGAGTAACTACCGTCCCTACGTAACGCCGACCGTCGTCACCCCGCCCGCGACGTTGGCTCGTCCCGACCTCAACTTGTTGAAGGCAACCCTGCCGGTCGTCGTGCCACCACCGGCCGGTTCCGTCATCACTGCACCGACCCCTCCCGTCCTGCCGACGATTGCCCTCACCACGACGATCACAACGCCAGCGAAGGACACCGTTGGCCCGGGCTGTGGCTGGGCTTTTACCGCGATGATGGCGCCCCCGGCCCCGGTCCTTTCGAGCGTCGCGCCGTTGCGGGTGCGTCAAGCGGCCGCCGTCAAGCAATTGAAGAGCAGATGGGCGCAGTGGCCAACGACGGTGACGAAGTACCTGAAGGCGAAGGCCGTGTACCTCCGTGACCTCGTCAGCTACGAAGCCACGATCGCCACGACCACGACCACGACGACGACGACAACCACGACCACCATCCCGACGACGACCACGACGATTCTGTCCACCACGACCACCACCCCCGCCACGAGCCCACCGGGGTAATTCTTCGAAATGGGGTATCCGTCTCAGTGCAGGAAATTCGTCCAATGACGCCCACCGCCGAAGAGCACTTCCCCGGCTTCTACGCCAAATGCTGGCCTGGATCCCGACGGACGCAGCTTGCCTCGACTACCTCGACTGGCTTCAGTGGTCTGAAGGTTTTGTCTGCCCGAACTGCGGGGCTTCGCAGTCGTGGCGACCATCTGATGGACGACGCTCACGCGGGGGTGTCGGCGGCGCATCTGGGCGGCCGCGGGAACTAACTTCCACGGCACCCGCACGCTTCTCCCCACCAGGTTCTCGCCGGCGTGGTCCATGACTCGTCAGAAGCGCTGAGAATTAACCGAAACCATCTCACCTACGATGATTAGTTCGCGATGTTCAAACCAGCGCCAGGGCTATTGTTGATGGCGAATTCGGCAGTGGCCCAGCCGTCCTGGCAGCCCCTCATCCAAAGTGTGGGGCTATCGCCTGAGGAAACGTTCGACGGTGTGCACACCATTGACTCAGCAGTATTGTTCGCGTAGGTAGAGGTGGCGTAGTTGCTCCCATCCACGTAGGACGGTGAACTCGCGGCGCTGTTCACGCTGTTGCCCCCAGCCAAGACCACCCAAAAGGCGACGGCGAGAATAAGCCCGGCGACGCCGATAATGATTCCCGAAATCGCCACGTCGGCGCCGCCCTTTGCGCCAGTCGACCGCTTGGTCTTCCCCTGACTGATGAAACCCAGGATGATGGCGACGACCGAGCCGATCCCAGCAATCCACACAATGGAGAACACCAGTGACGCGATTGCCATGCCGTTGGTTTTTCGCCGTCCGTGAGGAACCTGCTGCGCCGGGGGCAGTGGTCGAAGAGGTGTGGCAGGGATAGGCAGATTGGTCATCGGCGGAACCCCTTGTCTAGCTGGAAGTACTTCTGCAACGTCAGTCGGGCTACTGAATGATTGACTTTCGACTTAACAAGTGAAAACTATTCCCCACGGAACGAACCATTCCCCACAACCACGTCACTGGAGGCCGAAGACTCGTTCATCGAAAGGATATCGAGAAGGTCAACTGCATTGAGACGGTTACCCCCTTTTTCGAATGACAACCATGTAATTCGATTCCTGGACGAGGACGAGGCGGTTTGTTCGACGCGCCGCGCGACACGCGAAGCAAAAGAGGGTCACCCCGGAATCGCTCGAAAGGCCGAGAAGTTATGGAAGGAACTCGGACAGTGGTGGCGGCACTCGTAGCGTGAGCGATTGACCACCGATTGGACGTCGATGGCGAAGGACCTGTTGAGACACCGCAACACGTCCTGACACTGTGCGAGCTATGCAAGAGTTGTGGAAGATTACGTGCCGTCGAACTAGCACCTCTGTTGCGGCGAAGCCGACGCCAACGTTAGAGACCAATGTCCAACGGCGCGTCAAAATGGGTCGTGTCTCGAGTGAACAAGGAGCAATCATGAAGGTAGTCATTACGGGTGCCCACGGTAAGGTCGGCCGTGCCGCGACCCAAGCAATGCAAAATGCGGGTCACGAAGTTCTCGCGACCGACCTAACTCGGCCGGTATTCGAACGAGAGCCAGAAGGAACACCTCGGTACCAAATGGCCGATCTCACCGACGCCGGCGAAGCGTTCGCAATCATCCGTGGGGCCGACGCTGTGGTGCATTGCGCCGCGATCCCCGAGCCGAGTGGCAACCCGCCGCACGTGGTATTCCGCACCAACCTGATGGCGACGTTCAACGTCCTCGAAGCGGCTGTCCGTTTTGGGGTGCAGCGTTTCGTGAACATCTCGAGCGAGACCGTGCCCGGATTCTTCTTTCCCGAACGCGAATTCCTTCCGGACTACGCGCCAGTCGACGAACTTCATCCGGTGCACCCGCAGGACCCGTACGCCCTGTCCAAGTATTTCGGCGAGCAACTGATGAACGCTGCGGTCGAGCGCTCGGACATCCGGTGCATCTCGCTCCGCCCGAGCTGGGTTCAGAACGAAGACAACTACGAGCAGAACCTCGGCCCCCAAGTACGCGATGCGGCGGAGCTGAGCCCCAACCTGTGGAGCTACATCGACGCTTACGACCTTGCCGACGCGATCGTGTTGGCCACGGAGTCGGACCTCCCCGGACACGAGGTCTTCTACATCGCGTCGCCGGACAACGTCGGCGGCAGGAACTTCGGCGAAATCCTGCGTCAGTACTACGGGGACAAGATCGAACTGCGACCCACCTCGCGTCCGGACGCGTCGGGTATCTCCGGTGAGAAGGCACAGCGGATGCTCGGCTGGACGCCGAAGCGGTCCTGGAAGGACTACCTTGACGCCGACGGAAAAGCGCTCTCGCACAACTGAGATCAACGCTGGCCAAAAAGAGTGCGCGGTACCTCTTTAGTTCAAGAGTCAGAACGTGACAGAAGTAGTTGGCCTCAGTCTTTACTCTGAGAGGGCCGGAGCGGATCGTTCAACAAGTTTGAAGTAAACGAGGAAGACTGAATCGCGACGGGTTTGCT
>PLNQ01000068.1 GCA_003141815.1 Acidimicrobiaceae bacterium
GTGTTGAAGACCTTCGAGGTGGGTGAACCCGTAGTTGAAGTTACGAACGACGTCAGCATTGAAATGGTCGCTGAGCGCTCGGTTGACGTGGACACAATGTTTCGCACCGGCGAACGTCGGACGGAAGATCTCGTCGAGCTCGAGCGGATCCAAGAGTTCGCCGACGCGTCCGACGGACGTATCCAAGTGCTCTCGATCGATCTTCCGCTGCGCGACTCCCCAGCCAGCAACTACCAGCCACTCTCGGCGGCGGAACTCGACGTATTGGACTGCCCTGTCGATATGTGGCGCGAACTCGGCATCTGAAAGGAGATTGAGATGGCTAGAGACGTATCGCTCGTTGTGAGGTATCACCCAGATACGCGAACGTTCCAAACCGATCCGGACCAGACGGACGCGTACCTTCCTGATGGGCCAGTGTGGAACTACGAGACCGACCAAGCCGAAAGGGACTACGAACTCGTCAACGAGGCATGGCGACAGTTGAACGCGAGATTCGCGGCACCTGCGGACTCCACGCCGCAGAGTGCACGAGAAGGACTCGTGCTTGCCCACGAAATTGACGGACGTCCTGTCGGTCACGAAGTTGAAGTGGCAACCTCACCACGATTGCCAACGCCAGTGATAATCAACAACGTTGATCCGGTCTCACGCGAGACCCAGAGAATGGTATTCGGCTTCAACGATGGGCTGCCCACGATGGCCCTCTTTGTAGGAGACAGTGAAGAACCGATCTTGATAGATCGTGCAACGTTGCAAATGGCCGTCGAGAGCGGTTGGCCCGAACTGCGCAACCCTGTC
This sequence comes from Acidimicrobiaceae bacterium, assembly GCA_003141815.1. Classification (GTDB taxonomy): domain Bacteria; phylum Actinomycetota; class Acidimicrobiia; order Acidimicrobiales; family RAAP-2; genus RAAP-2. The sequence goes on from PLNQ01000068.1 coordinate 802, forward strand.
ATGACCGATCCGACCGTAGAACTGTTTATTACCTGTGCCCTAACGATGGTCGATCCCGACTGCAAGTTGGATATGGAACAGGTGCTGGACTTCAGTGACAGTGTCCGCCAGTACCTTGACGAACACCCGATCGTCGACATAGAGCACGATGGGCAACTGACCGACATGGCCCAAAGTTTCGTTGACGAATGGCAGGATGTGAATCCTTTTCCGATCGAATCCGCCTACCACCCGACCACTGACGCCGAGTTCGAAGTTCTCGATGCTGGCATTAACGCCAGCATTACCGCCGGCCAAGTGATTCAGTAGCGAAGGGAAATAGGCCATGGCAAACGACCGTTCGCTAAGCCGGACAGCCTATCTGAGAGCGCGTGTGGGGCCGTCTCGTGGATAGAAAACCGCTTGCTCAGGAAGTTTCGGCCGTTCGTGAGCGATCCAGTCGCGAATACGTCGATCGACCACTTTTGGACATCTCAGCGGCGGCTAGCCACCTCGGATGCTCCGAAAGGTTTATCCGGCGCCTTGTCCAAGAACGGCGTATTCCCTTCGTGAAACTTGCGGGAACCAGGGTGAGGTTCTTGGAGTTAGACCTTGACCAGTGGGTTGCCGGTCAGCGCGTTGAGGCAAGACGATGAGGCGACAATGCGTTGCTCGTAAAAGTGTTTCGCAGATACCATCAGAGCGAAGTAGAGGAGTCACACTGGCCATATACCATGGCAAGACCATGACAATAACCGTGCAGAAGACAGACCAAAGTTTTCGTGTCGCCGTTTACTGCTGCTCGAATACTGAGGGGCTAGGGGTCTGCTGCGGCCGTAGAGTGCTCACCTCGAAAGCCAGGGTCACGTCATGACAGGGCGAAGGCATTTCGGGTCGATCCGTAAGCGTCCGTCAGGTCGATGGCAGGCAACATATAGATACGACGGGCGACTTCACTCTTCAGGAACTTTTTCAGCGAAAGCTGACGCGCTTGCGTACTTGTCAACAGTCGAGGCCGATCTTCGCCGCGGTGCTTGGATTGACCCCCGGGCAGGACAAGTTACTCTCAGAACGTACGCCAACGAGTGGTTATCGCGACGCCCGGATCTTTCAGTGCGAACCTTAGAGCTCTACCAGTATTTACTTAGTAACCACATCTTTCCGACATTGGGACAAGTCACACTTGCTGGACTTGCACCATCGAAGATCAGGGGTTGGCACGCGGAACTGGCAATTAGGCACACCAGTACTGCGTCCAAGGCTTACCGGCTCCTTTCAACAATCATGCGAACTGCTGTAGCTGACGGTTTCATCATTAATTCACCATGCAAAGTCAATGGTGCCGGTACCGAACATGCAGCGGAACGGCCAATGGCGACTGTCGCAGAGGTGGACGCGCTCACTGCCGCCATGCCAGATCGTTTGCGACTGGTTGTACTGCTCGCAACGTGGTGTCAATTAAGACGAGGTGAAATTCTTGGTCTTAGAAGACGAGATGTTGATGTACTTCACTCCACGATTCGGATCGAGCAGAGTCGAACTTTCACCCGTGACGGAAGCTCACTCACTAAGTCCCCTAAGACTGCGGCAGGTCGTAGAACTTTGTCAGTGCCGGCAAATGTGATGGAACTGATAATCCAGCACTTAGAGCGATTTACGGTAGCCGAAGCAGACGCTCTTCTCTTCACAACTGAATCTGGAGCACCGTTGACAGCGAGCGTCCTTCAACGAGCGTGGTCTAAGGCCCGGCTCATGGTCGGACGCCCAGACCTCCATCTGCATGATCTGCGACACACTGGCTTGACATTGGCTGCAGCAACGGGGGCGACCACGGCCGAACTGATGCACCGTGCTGGACATTCTTCAGCCGCTGCAGCGTTGCGTTATCAGCACGCAACGCAAGATCGAGACCGAGTACTCGCGCACGCCCTCGAGGCTCTCGTGAGGCCCGCGAAGGTTGCCAAATTGAAGCCTCAGTCTCGCTGAATCAACGTGGACGGACTTCAATGTTTTGAGAATCTCTTGCTCGACTCGTTGAGAGTGGATGGCAAGGTCTCAAGTTACTGTGCTCGGCGAATGACTCGGAGTTGTTTCTAAGTATCCGGCAAGCATCTAGAGCAGGGCTCGGTGTTGGTGGACACATGTCAATTTAGAGCGATTGGGAAGCAAGATTATTGATTCGGCAAAGATTCCAATCCTTCAGGTTGCCTAACGACACTCTCAAAGTTCCAGTGTTATTCTCGGCTCGCACTTAGAGTACCCCCTCCCTTCTGTCATAGATCGCGGTATAGTTGGCAGCATGCGAGATGATGAGCTTCGTCGGAATCTAGCGGCAGCAAATCCTTGGTGGGGAGCCGCTGCCGCCCACCAAGACCCTGCCGCCGCGATCCAGGACCGGCGCTTACTGCGCGACCGGGCACAATACGATCTCGGCTATCGCTCCCCAATTCTTGCGGACATTGCTCGCCTGCCTGTCGGCGGAGCTCTTGTATTGCTCACTGGCCCCAGGCGCGTCGGCAAGAGCGTGGCTCTCCTTGACCTGGCAAGTGCACTGTGCCAGCGCGAGGATGTGAGCCCGTTCCAAGTGATTTACGTGCCGTGCGATGGCATGCAGGCCCGAGATCTGCGTCGGTCACTCACGCTGGCACGTGAATTGACCCGTCCAGTAGATATTGCGTCCTCGCGGCCTCGTGTCTGGCTACTGGACGAAGTAAGCAATGTATCCGGATGGACTTCAATCATCAAGGTTGCCCGCGATGGAACCGACCTCGGCGATGACACAGTCATTGTGACTGGAAGCCGGTGGCGAGATGGAGAAGATGTCGAGGGCAACCTGATGGCAGGCCGGGCAGGCTCCACTGGAGTACGAAGAAGTCGGCACTTGCTCCCAATGACCTTTCGAGACTTCCTTATCGCCACACGATCTTCTCTTGCGCTGCCAGAGTCGGTGCACCCCAGCGACCTTCAGTCTGCCCAAGCAAGAGTCGCCCTTGAGGGCTTTCAGTTCCAAGTCGACGACTACGACCTTGCGTGGCAGGACTTCCTCACTTGCGGGGGTTTTCCACGAGCAGTAGCCGAGCACCGCAGGGATGGCGCCGTGTCCGACGCCTTTCTTCGTGACATCGCTGCTTCGCTGCGTGGGGACATTCAACTGGATGGCGCACCGCAATCCCTGCCTCTTCTGTTGAGTCAACTTGAAACTCGGTCATCAAGTCCTCTCAACATCGCGAACTTGGCCTTGTCGCTTTCTTGGACGAGGGCCACGACGGACGGGCGCCTCAATCGTCTGGTTTCAAGTTTTGGCGCCATCTGGTGTCGACAACACGGCGACTCAGGACAAGTAGTCCAGGGATCGCAAGCGAAGCTCTATCTCGTAGACCCCGTTTTGTCCTCGTTACCCAGCCGACTTCGAGCGGGACTGCCAACGCCCGACGTGACTCGTCTCACCGAAGAAATGTTGGGAGTCTCGCTCGCGAGAGCCATTGATTCGCTTGACGAAGGAAGGTGGGTCGCAGCCGACACCATCGGATATGTCAAGACAGATTCGGGGAACGAGATAGATCTATGTCCCGTCGATGTGCAGTCTCCTGGTGGACCTCGAACGTCGATACCTATTGAGGGCAAATGGGTGGACGCCGGCTGGCGAGCAGAAGCGAAGGTCTTGACGAACAAGTTCGGTTTTGGTGTTCTAGCGACGAAGAGCATCCTCAATCTTGACTATGACGTTTGGGCAGTTCCAGCGCCCCTAGTCGCTCTGCTCCTCGCGTAAGAGCCGCTTTGGGTGTCGATCGCGTCCCGTCGGGTTTGCCGGCGGTGCGAACGTCCTTATTGGCACGCTCTATATGTCTTAATTACTGATTGAGTGCGGTCGAACGGAAGAGCCGCAATGACTACGGCAGGAGGTCGAAGATTGCATCTAAGTTTCTGCATCCGACTTGCTCTCTTGCCTGTGATCGAGAGTGCGGCATCACGAGCAAACATTTCGGGCGCTTCGTGGGCGCTTCGTGGGCGCTAACGGGCGCGTAACACTGGACAATGTCGGTACGCAGTGGACACTGCTGGTCAATCAAAAGCCCGTGCAATCATTGGGTTGTACAGCAAAATCCTTGGAGCGGGCGACGAGAATCGAACTCGCGTTCTCAGCTTGGGAAGCTGATGTTCTGCCGCTGAACTACGCCCGCGTGGTGTCCATCGTAGTTCGCTGCGAATTTTGGACCCGTACCGTGGGGGCACAGGGCGGCGACAGTCTCGAGTAAAAGTAAGTGTGGCGCTATCGTTCGACCGTCTTGCGAACCCCACGAGGGAGTGATTACGCGCTTTCCGTATCCGTAGGAGGGGTGACTACTTCTGGCTTCGCCACGGGCGTGATCGGAGCGGCGTTCGGTCGCCCAATGCCCGAGGCGAGCATCGCGGAATTCGGTATCTTCAATACCCCGTCGTCGGTACGAACCGTGACGTAGGTAAGTCCAATGCCGAGGACCTTGGCGTCGAGCACGCCAATGACACCCGAGCGCAGGCGAATGTCGTCACCCACGACGAAGGGTCGCGCCACGAGAAGGACGATGGCGGCGAAAATGTTGCCAAGACTCTGTTGCGCGGCGATGCCGAGGATGACGCCGGCGAGTCCCGCGCCGATGAGCAGTTGTTGAACCGACACGCCCAGCACCCCGAGGAGTGCGAAAAGAAGAATCAGATAGCCCACGCCCGTTGCGACCAGGCGAAGGGTAGCGCCCGCGCCGATGTTGGAGTTTCGCGCAGTCAGTCGACCGAGGGCCGTTGAGAGATGTCTTATGGCGTAGCCGCCGGCTATCAAGACGACGACGGCGGCGCTCCAGGCAATAACTTTGGCGTGAATCGACGAGTTGGTGACGTGGCCGAAGCCCTTGCCAACGCCGACGGTCCCGACGGTAATCACGCTCGCGACGATTCCGAGCAACCACTGGCGCTTCAGTGAGTGCTTCATCGGGAAGAGTTACCTCGGGCCATAAGAGTCCACTGTATAGAACGGGACTTTGGAACCTTCAGAGTCTGTAAGGCCCCGCACTTTTGCGACCCTACGCGGCGTGTGATGGACTGTTTCGAGAAATGACTTCAGACCGATCAAGAAGAGTGGGCCCCCACAACGAAGCGGCGAAAAGATCGATGACCATCAACGACAGTGAAGTCATTCGCACCGAGGACCTCACGAAGTCGTACCGGGGAATGGACGTGCCGGCCGTTGATCGACTGAACCTTGCGGTCCATCAGGGTGAGATCTTCGGTCTCCTCGGGCCCAACGGCGCCGGCAAGACCACGACGGCGGGCATCTTGACCACGCGCGTTGTTCCTACGTCCGGCAACGCGTTCGTCGCGGGCATCGACGTTCGTAAACATCCCGCACTGGTGAAGCAAGTCTCGGGCATCGTCTCGCAACAGAACACGCTCGATCGTCAACTCACGGTGTGGGAGAACCTGTACTTCCACGGTCGACTTTTTGGCATCAACGCGAAGGAGTCTCGACGTCGCTCGGACGAACTCTTGGAGCGGTTCTCCCTCTCGAAGTGGGCGAAGGCTTCGATCTACGCACTCTCGGGCGGCATGGCCCAACGTCTTATGGTGGCGCGCGCGATCTTTCACTCGCCCGCCGTGCTCTTCTTGGATGAACCAACGGCGGGACTCGATCCTCAGAGTCGCCTGGCGCTGTGGGACATGTTGCAAGAGCTCAACCACACGGGCCAGACCGTCGTTCTAACGACGCACTACATGGAAGAGGCCGACCAGCTCTGCGATCGAGTGGCGATCATGGATCACGGAAAGATCCTCGCGCTCGACACGCCGGCCAACCTTAAGAAGAGCACCGGCGCCGACACCATCGTGACCGTGAAGGTAACGAAGGACGGCGAGCGATTGGCCCACGTCCTCGGCGAGGAGCTTGAAGGCGTCGTTGGTACGCGTGTCGTCGAAAACGTGATCTCGCTACACGTGCAGGGCGGCGATCGCCTCGTGCCGCGCGTCGTGAACGCCGCCGACGCCGCCAACGTGGAGATTCTCGATCTGGCCGTCGCCGAGCCGAGTCTCGAAACGGTCTTTATCAATTTGACGGGTAAGGAGTTGCGCGAGGTATGACGACGGCAACCATAAACATTTCCCCAACACGCTCGGTGCTGGAGGCGAGTCGCCGCGCGCTCGGCGCACTTATCCTGCGCGACATGGTCGTCCTTCGTAAGACGTTCCGGGAGTTCGTGTTGCGCACGTTGATTCAACCTTTTCTTTTGTGTTTCGTGTTCCTCTTCGTCTTTCCGAAGATCGGCCAAGCGGTGGGCGGTGGCGGCGGGGCCGGCGCATCAGCCTTCGCGACCGTGCTCGTGCCCGGGGTCGTAGGCATCTCGATCATGTTTCAGGGGGTGCAGTCGATTGCCCTCACCATGGCCCAGGAGTTCGGTTTCACGCGCGAGATCGAGGACCGGGTACAGGCGCCGTGCCCTATTTGGCTCGTCGCCGTGGCCAAGGTTCTCTCGGGCGCGGTGCAGGGCCTCATCGCCGCGGCCATCGTCTTTCCCATCGCGTCCGTGGTCCACGCCGCGGGCGTGAAAGCCGAAGTGTCACTGCACTGGCTCGTGATTCTGACTCTCGTACCCATCGCGTGCGTAATGATGGCGGGACTCGGTCTCATCCTCGGCACCTCGTTCGAGCCGCGCAACATTGGTTTGATGTTCGGTTTCATCATCTTGCCGATCACCTTCCTCGGCGGGACCTACTATCCGTGGAACCATCTAGCACCCGTGAAGATCGGTGGATTCCACTGGCTCCAGACGCTCGTCTTGATCAATCCACTGGTTTACGTCAACGAGGGGATGCGCGCGGCCTTCACGAACGCGCCGCACATGCACCTCTACGTGATCTACCCGGTCATGCTCGGCTTCTGTACGGCCTTCATGGCACTCGGCCTTAGAAACTTCCGTCGCCGGGTGTTGTCCTAAGCCCGTCAGCGTTGGCGCTTCGACAAAATGAATTGGTCGAAACGAGTATCGTGACCCTTTAATGGTGCTCTCAGATCGGTCCATAAAAGAGGCGCTCGAAACGGGCCGAATCATCATCGAACCCTTGGGCGACGACTGCGTCCAGCCCTCCTCGGTCGACGTGCACGTTGATCAGTACTTTCGCGTCTTTCGCAACCACTCCCAACGCGTCATCGACGTTCGTGAAGCCCAAGAGGACTTGACCGAACTCATCGACGTCGGTACCGAAGCGCCCATGATCCTGCACCCCGGTGAGTTCATGCTGGGTTCGACGACCGAGCGCATCGCGATACCCGACGACATCGTTGGTCGACTGGACGGCAAGAGTTCGCTCGGCCGCCTCGGACTGGTCATCCACTCGACGGCCGGTTTCATCGACGCGGGGTGGGACGGTCACATCACGCTCGAACTCTCCAACGTCGCGAACCTACCGATCACGCTCTATCCGGGCATGAAGATAGGTCAGATCAGTTTCTTCGAGATGACCACCTCGGCCGACCGCCCCTACGGTTCGTCGGGCCTCGGTTCAAAGTACCGCGGACAACGGGGCCCGACCCCGAGTCGCTACTCGGAGAATTTCAAGAAGGAGTCGTGAGGACCCCTTTGACGTGGAGCGGACGGTGCTAGCGCGCATCGTTATTGGTCTCGTGATTACGATCGTGGGCTTTGGCGTCGCTGGTCAGCGCTTCTATTGGCTGTCGCGCCTCATTCGAAGCGGTCAGCCCGCACCGCGGCGTTGGCAGGGCTTTCGTAAGGTCGCCGACGCCGAGGTCACCGAAGTCGCCGGACAGCGAAAGCTACTTCGTTGGACCGTCCCGGGGCTCGCGCACTTCTTCACGATGTGGGGCTTCACCGTTCTGCTCACGACCATCCTCGAGGCGTACGGCGCGCTGTTCGACCGTGACTTTCACATCGCGTGGATCGGTCAGAGTAACTGGCTGGCCTTCGTGGAGGACTTCTTCGCGACGGCAGTGTTGGTGTCGCTCGTGGTCTTCGCGATCATTCGAATAAAGAACGCGCCCGCGAAGAAGCAACGCGAGAGCCGCTTCTTCGGTAGCCACACCACGGCGGCGTGGCTGGTGCTCGCGATGATCGCGGCCGTGATCGTCACGCTGCTGCTCTACCGCGGCGCGCAGATCAACACCGGCCACTTCCCGTTCTCGCATTTTAAGAACGGTGGCTTCACCTTCTCCGGTCCGATGACGTCGTACTTCGCGCAACACGCCTCGTCGTGGGCCTTCGCCTCGAAGGTCGTGGCGAGCTGGCTAGCTCCTCTCGGCGTTGGCGTGAACAGCGTCTTAGAAGCGGTGTTCTTGCTCTTGAACGTGGCGGTCATCGCGGGCTTCCTGGTCTTCGTCTCCTACTCCAAGCACCTGCACATCTTCTTGGCGCCCATCAACGTGGGTGTGTCACGCAGGCCCCGCGCGCTCGGCGGCCTCGACAAGACCCCGAACATGGACATGGAACAAGTCACCGAGGACACGGTGTTCGGTGTAGGTCACGTCGAAGACTTCACCTGGAAACAGATGCTGGACCTCGCGACGTGCACCGAGTGTGGACGATGCCAGAGTGTGTGTCCAGCGTGGACGACGGGCAAGCCCCTCAGTCCGAAGCTCCTCATCATGGGACTGCGCGACAACATGTTCGCCTCGGCCGATCGACTGCTGTCGGGTGAACGTGACGACGCCGTCGCGACGCTCGTGCCCACGACCATCGACCCCGACGTGCTGTGGTCGTGCACGACGTGTGGCGCCTGCGTGGAGGAGTGCCCCGTCGACATCGAACACGTTGACGCCATCATCGACCTGCGTCGTTTCGAAGTACTGATGGAGTCGCGCTTTCCTACCGAAGCCGGTCCCTTGCTGCGCAACCTGGAGAACCAGGGCGACCCCTGGGGACTGGGCTCGAGCAAGCGCACCGAGTGGTTGGCGGCCCTCGACTTCGAGGTGCCCGTGTTCGATGGCGTTATCCCCGACGACGTGGAGTACCTCTACTGGGTCGGGTGCGCCGGATCGCTCGACGAGCGTGGTCGCAAACAGATCGTCTCGACGGCGCGCATGCTGCACCGCGCGGGCGTCAACTTCGGCATTCTCGGTCCGCGCGAGTCCTGCACGGGCGACCCGGCACGGCGCATGGGTAACGAGTACCTCTTCCAGGAGATGGCCAAGGCCAACATCGCCACCCTCGACGAGGCCCACGCGAAGAAGATCGTCGCGAGCTGCCCGCACTGCTTTAACACCATGAAGAACGAGTACCCGGCCCTCGGTGGCAACTACGAAGTGATCCACCACGCCGAACTACTCAGCCACCTGGTCGCCGCCGGTCGACTCGTACCCGGTGTCGCCTACACCGGCACCGTTACCTACCACGACCCCTGTTATCTCGGGCGCCACAACCGCGTCTTTGACGAACCGCGCGACGTACTGGACGCCATCCCCGGTCTCACGAAGGTGGAGATGGGGCGCTGTCGCGAAAAGGGATTCTGCTGCGGCGCGGGCGGCGCGCGTATGTGGATGGAAGAGAACATTGGTAAGCGCGTCAACATGGAGCGCACCGAAGAGGCCCTCGGCACCGGGGCCGATATCATCTCGACGGCCTGTCCGTTCTGCATGATCATGCTGGACGACGCCGTGAAGGCGAGCGGCAAGGGCGACGAGGTCTCGGTCATGGACATCGCCCAAGTCGTCGAGCGCTCTCTTTCCTAGGTCCGCCCCGGGGCGGACAAAAAGTATCTATTCACACGCCCGAAACACGTTGCTAACTATTTCGTAATCCTCGCTTGCGACACTTCTTACATCTTGAGGTCAGCGTCGATCTCTCCGAAGAAAAGGAGTGGACGTGCTAGAGGCCGCAACCTACCTTCCCTATCCCAATTGGCTGAATCCGGCGGATAATACGTGGCAACTTGTTGCCGCGACGCTCGTCGGGTTGATGAGCCTGCCCGGACTGGCCGTGCTGTACGGCGGTCTGGTTCGAAAGAAGTGGATCGTCAACACGATGTTGATGACCTTCGCGGGCTTCTCCTTGACGCTCGTCGTATGGATGCTCTGGGGCTACAACATGGCCTTTGGCGCGTTGTCCCACTTCGGTCCGACCGGTTCGTTCTGGAGCGGCTTCGTCGGGCACTTCCAGCCCCTGTCGACGGCCAGCTCGGAGCAAGGTCAGGCAGTGTCGGGCGCCAACACCCTCATTCCCTTCCACTTCCCCACGGCGACACTTGCGTACTTCCAGTTCGTGTTCGCCGCCATCACGCCACTGCTGTTCATGGGCGCGCTCGTCGGTCGACTGAAGTTCAAGGCGTGGCTCCTCATCGTGCCGTTGTGGATCACGGTCGTGTACTGCGTGAACGCGGCACTGCTCTGGGGCGGCGGCTTCTTCTCACAGAAGGGTGCCGTCGACTACTCGGGTGGCTACGTGATTCACCTTTCGGCCGGTGTCGCCGCCTTCGTGGGCGCGTGGATCGTCGGCCCGAGACGCTGGCAGGACCGAGAGAACGCCTTCCCGAGCAACCTCATGATGGTCGCGGTGGGCGCGGGAATCCTCTGGCTCGGCTGGAACGGCTTTAACGGCGGTGACCCCTTCTACGCTGGCGCGGACGCCGCGTCGGCCGTGCTCAACACCAACGTCGCCACCGCGGCGGCGCTGTTGACCTGGCTCTTCTGGGATATGTTCCTCTCCAAGCAGAAGAAGCCCACGTTCTTGGGCGCGATCAACGGCATGATCTGTGGTCTCGTCGCGATCACCCCCAGCGCTGGATGGGTGAACGGAACGGGCGCGTTGATCGTCGGCATCGTGGCCTCATCCGTTGTGTGGGTGGCGTGGAACTTCCTCTCGAAGTGTCGCCCCTTCTCCAAGGTCGACGACGCCCTGGGTGTCGTCTACACCCACGGCTTCGCGGGTCTGACGGGTGGCCTGTTGGTCGGCGTCCTCGCCGACCCCAACATGGTCCAGTACGGCATCAAGGGTCCGAACTACAAGGGTCCCGGCAACTTCCACGTGGCCGGTTGGTTCTTCGGTCACTCGTTCCACCAACTGTGGGAACAGTTCCTCGCGGCCCTCTGGATCATTGGCTACACCGCCGTCGGTACCGCCGTCGTCTTCTACGTCGTTAAGTTACTGCTCGGAGGTCTGCGAGAGTCTGAGGAGACGCTGCGCGAAGGCGACATCGCGATTCACGAAGAAGAAGCGTTCCCCGAGCCCACCTTCGGTGAGCCCGTTGGATCGCCCAGTCACTCGCACGCTGACAACGTCTAAGGAGAGATCATGAAGCTAGTTACCGCAGTCATAAAGCCCTTCAAGCTCGACGAAGTCAAGACCGCCGTCAAGGACGTCGGCATCACCGGGATGACCGTCACGCAGGCGCGCGGCTTCGGCCGTACCGGTGGTCACATCGAGATCTACCGGGGCAAGGAGTACGAGTTCGACTTCGTGGACAAGATCCGTTGCGAGATCACGTGCACCGATGAACTCGTCGACGAACTCATCGAAGCCATCGTCGCGGCCGCGCGCACCGACACCGTCGGTGACGGCATGGCCTGGGTGACGGACGTCGAGCACGTGGTGCGCATCCGCACCAACGAACGAGGACCCGAGGCCCTCTAGCTAGCTCAACCGGCCTGGCGGCGAACTGCCTCGGCCGCCCTCGCGGCGGTCTCGGGGTCGCCGAGGTAGTTCGCCGCCAGGACGTTGAGCTCTCGGTCCAACGTGAGGCGATAGGGAATACCGGTCGGGACCTCCAGGTCGGCGATCTCGTTCTCACTGATGTTCTGTAGCACCATGCGAAGGGCGCGAATCGAGTTGCCGTGCGCGACGACGATAACCGCCCCGCCGCGCGCGCCCTCGGACTTCAGGTCTTCGCCGATCACGTCGCGAAAGTACGGCGTCACGCGCGCGACGACGTCCTTCAGGCACTCGCTTCGCGGGATGGAATCGGCCGCGACGTCGCGGTAGCGCGGATCGAACTTGTTGTTGCGCGGATCGTCGAGCGCGAGGGGAGGCGGCGCCACGTCGAAGGAACGGCGCCAGCGCGTCACCTGCTCGATGCCGAACTCGTCCGCCGTCTGCTTCTTGTCCTTACCCGTGAGGTCGCCGTAGTGGCGTTCATTGAGGCGCCAACTTCGTCGCACCCCGAGCCAGGAACGATTCGCCGCGTGCAGAGCGATATTGGCGGTCCGGATGGCTCTCGTGAGGACGGAGGTGTGCAGGACTCGAAGGTCGAGGTCGGCTTCAGCGGCGAGAAGTAATCCGGCCGCTCGCGACTCGGCCTCGCCCTCGGGGGAGAGGTCGACGTCCTGCCAACCCGTGAAGAGGTTCAGATCGTTCCACGTCGAGCGTCCGTGGCGCAGGAGTATGAGATCAAGCACGTCTTGAGCGTAGTCTTGGCACCGAAAACGTCCCTGGTCGCCTCCCGTAAAAAGCCGTTAAAACTCCAGGAATTACAGAGTTGCAACACTTCTTATAATTCTTCTTGACAAGGAGAGGCTCAACTCTGTATCATGGTTGTCATGGATTCTGGTTTCCCGGACCGTCCGGCCAGCCAGATAGTGAACTAAGGAGTCTTCATGGCAAAGGCAGTCGGTATCGACCTCGGTACTACGAACTCAGTGGTGAGCGCGTTGGAAGCGGGCGAGCCCGTCGTCATCCCCAACGCCGAAGGTAGTCGCACCACTCCGTCGGTGGTCGGATTCTCCAAGACCGGTGAGGTTTTGGTCGGTGAAGTCGCCAAGCGTCAAGCCATCACCAACCCCGATCGCACCATTCGGTCGGTGAAGCGCCACATGGGTGAGAACTGGAGCGTCGACATCGATGGCACCAAGTACACCGCCCAAGAGATCTCCGCGCGCATCTTGCAGAAGTTGAAGCGCGACGCCGAGGCGTACCTCGGTGACACCGTGACCGAGGCCGTCATCACGGTGCCCGCCTACTTCAACGACGCGCAACGCACCGCTACCAAAGAGGCGGGGCAGATCGCCGGTCTCGAAGTACTGCGCATCGTGAACGAGCCCACCGCGGCCGCGTTGGCGTACGGACTCGACAAGGGTCCCCAAGAGCAGACCGTTTTGGTCTTCGACCTCGGTGGTGGCACGTTCGACGTCTCGGTACTCGAGATCGCGGACGGCGTCTTCGAGGTGAAGTCCACCCACGGTGACACCCATCTCGGTGGTGACGACTGGGACGACGCCGTCATGGCGTGGCTCGTGAAGACCTTCAAGGACACCGAAGGCGTCGACCTCTCCGCCGACAAGATGGCGGTGCAGCGTCTGAAGGAAGCGGCCGAGAAGGCGAAGATCGAACTCTCCGCCGTGCAAGAGACGCAGGTCAACTTGCCCTTCATCACCGCGACGGCCGACGGCCCGAAGCACTTGGACCTCAAACTCACGCGGGCCAAGTTCAACGAGTTGACCGTCGACCTCGTCGAGCGTTGTCGCGCTCCGTTCGACCAGGCGATCAAGGACGCGGGCCTCACCCTCGACAAGATCGACCACGTCATCATGGTCGGTGGTTCGACGCGTATCCCCGCCGTGCAGGAACTCGTCACGAAGGTGACGGGCAAAGAGCCCAATAAGAGCGTGAACCCAGACGAAGTCGTCGCCATCGGCGCGGCCGTCCAGGCGGGCGTGTTGAAGGGCGACGTGAAGGACATCTTGCTGCTCGACGTGACACCGCTGTCGCTCGGCATCGAGACCAAGGGTGGCGTGATGACCAAGATCATCGAGCGCAACACGACCATCCCGACGAAGAAGTCTCAAACCTTCACGACCGCTGACGACAACCAGCCCTCGGTAGAGGTGCACGTCCTCCAAGGCGAGCGCGAGATGGCGTCGTACAACCAGACCCTCGGCAAGTTCCAGCTCGTGGGGATTCCCCCGGCGTCGCGCGGCGTTCCGCAGATCGAGGTCACCTTCGACATCGACGCGAACGGCATCGTGCACGTCTCGGCGAAGGACCAGGCGACGGGCGCGACGCAGTCGATGACCATCACCGGTGGCTCTTCGCTCTCGAAGGACGAGATCGACCGCATGGTTCGTGACGCCGAAGCGCACGCCGAGGACGACCGTGCGCGTCGCGCCGAGGCTGAGGTTCGCAACAACGCCGACGGTCTCGTGTACTCGACCGAGAAGCTGTTGAAGGATCAGTCCGAGTCGTTCCAAGGCAGTGAGCGCGAGGACGTCGAAGGCGCGCTCGCCGTGCTGAAGGAGTCCCTCAACGGCACCGACCTCGAGGCGATCAAGGCCGCGACGGAGAAGTTGCTCACCGCGAGCCAGGGCTTTAGTCAGCGTCTCTACGAAGAGGCCGCTAAGTCCAATCAAAGTGAGCCCGCGGTGCCCGCTGGTAACGACGACGACATCGTCGACGCCGAGATCGTGGACGAGCCGTGAGCGACGAGGTAGAACAAAACGAACCGGTGGCGCCGTCGCTTGACGACGCCACCGAGGCGTTCGACACGAGAAGCGACGCCGAACGTCAGCGCGACGAGTACCTCGACGCGCTCCAGCGTCTCCAGGCCGACTTCGAGAACTACCGTAAGCGCGTAGCGCGCTCCTCCGAGGACGCGGCGACGCGTTCGGCGGGCGACCTCGTGTCGAAGATCCTGCCGGTCATCGACGCCTTCGACTACGCGTTGGCCCACTTCAGTAGCACCGAGAGCGACGAAGCCGTCGCGCTCGGCCAAGCGCGCGGGCTCTTGCTCGACACGCTGGTTCGTGAAGGCCTCGAGCGCATCGACAACGTGGGTGCGCCCTTCGATCCGCAAATAGAGGACGCGGTCGCGCACGTCGAAGGTGACGAGGAGAGCGACGGACCTATGGTCGAGGAAGTGCTTCGAGCGGGCTATCGCTGGAAGGGCGTCGTGTTACGTCCGGCCATGGTGAAAGTCAGGGGATAGTGAGGGTATGGCCGAACGTGAGTGGTTCGAGCGGGACTACTACCAGGTCTTAGGTCTCACCTCGAGTGCGACCGATAAGGAGATCACGCGCGCGTACCGAAAGCTCGCCAAGCAGTCCCACCCCGACACGAATCCCGGATCCGAAGAGCGATTCAAGGAGATCTCGGCCGCGTACGACGTGCTGGGTGATGAAGCCAAGCGCAAAGAGTACGACGAGGTTCGACGACTCGGTCCCGCGGCGAGCGGGCTCGGCGGACCGGGCGCCGGTGGCTTCAACTTTCAGACCGGCGACTTCTCCGACTTGGGTGACATCTTCGGCGGACTCTTTGGCGGATCCCGGCGCCAACGCGCGCAGCGCGGCGCCGATCTCGAAACGGCGCTGCACCTCGGCTTTCGTGACGCGGTGAAGGGCGTCACGACCACCGTGTCGTTGCCGAGCAACGACGCCTGTCATACCTGTAAGGGCACCGGCGGCGCGCCGGGCAGTGAGTTCGTGACGTGCGATCGCTGTCACGGGCGCGGCGTCATCAACGACGATCAGGGACCCTTCGCGATGTCGAGTGTCTGTCCCGTCTGTCAGGGCCGCGGCGGACGTTTCGCCACGCCGTGTCCGACGTGTCACGGCACTGGTCGCGAACCCTCAGCCCGTCGCGTCAACGTTCGCATTCCCCCCGGCGTCGTCGACGCGCAACGTATTCGACTGAAGGGCAAAGGTAATCCCGGCACGCACGGCGGACCACCCGGCGACCTCTTCGTCGACGTGCACGTCACGCCCGACCCGCGCTTCGATCGCCGAGGGCGCAACGTCACGACGACCGTGAAGATTCCCCTCACGCAGGTCATGCTCGGCACCACCGTCGAGGTACCGACGTTGGACGAACCCGTCACGCTCAAGATTCCTGCGGGCACCCAACCCGGCACCACCATGCGGGTCAAGGGACGCGGCGTACCGGCCCATGGTAAGAACGCGGCGGGGGACCTATTCGTGACGGTCAGTGTCGAGGTACCCAAGAAGTTGACGAAACAACAGCGCGGCCTCGTCGAACAGCTGGCCAGCGCCTTGAACGAAGAGGTGAGCGGTGACTGAACAACCAGAGATCCACGCCGTCTATGTCATCTCGGTGTTCGCCCAGCTGGCTGGGGTCCACCCTCAGACGCTGCGCAACTACGAGCGCGGCGGCCTCTTGAATCCGCAACGCACCAGCGGCGGGTCACGGCGATTCTCCGACGCGGACTTGGCGGCGCTGCGTCGAATTCAAGAACTGACGAATGAGGGCGTCAACTTAGAGGGCGTCAAGCGCATCATGGCGCTCGAGGGAGAACTCGCTGACGCCAGAGAGGCACTGAACTCGCTCTCGAACGAAGCACGCGCCAACGTCGAGCGGACGCACCGTCACTACCGGCGCGACCTCGTCCCAGTACGGAACTCGCTCGCGCTCATCATCGACAATGTCCGGCGTCCCAGAAGCGAACACTGATGGCCCTCGACCCGGCGCGCTGGACGCTGAAGACCCGCGAGGCCTTCCAAGCGGCGACGACCCAGGCCGCTGCCGCGGGTAATCCGTACGTCACGCCGGCCCATCTCCTGTTGGCGTTGCTGAATCAAACTGACGGCATCGCGCGACCGCTCCTCGTAGCGACCGGTCTCGATCCCGTCGCCGTGAGCACATCGTTGAATGAGAAAGTCGCGCGCGAACCGCGCGCCGTGGGCGGGACGCAGCCCGGACTCTCTCCGGAGTCGCGAAGGGGACTCGAAGCAGCCGACGAACTTCGTCAAGAACTCGGTGACGAGTACCTCTCGGTCGATCACCTGCTCGTGACGTGGGCCAGTGAACTGAGTACGACTCGGGATGCCTTGCTGCAGGCGTTGCGCGGGATACGAGGGTCGACCCGGATCACGTCCGAGGATCCCGAGGCGACGTTTCAATCACTCGAGAAGTACGGCCGCAACCTCACCGACCTGGCGAGGGCGGGCAAGTTGGACCCGGTCATCGGACGTGACGACGAGATTCGTCGCGTGATTCAGGTCTTGTCGAGGCGGACGAAGAACAATCCCGTACTCATCGGTGAGCCGGGCGTGGGCAAGACGGCCATCGTCGAAGGGTTGGCGCTTCGCATCATCGAGGGTGACGTGCCCGAGTCACTGCGCGATCGACGTCTCATCGCCCTCGACATCGGCTCGATGGTGGCCGGAGCGAAGTACCGCGGTGAGTTTGAAGAGCGTTTGAAGGCGGTTCTCAAGGAGATCCAAGACGCCGAGGGTGACGTCATCACCTTCATCGACGAGTTGCACACCATCGTGGGCGCTGGCGCGAGCGAGGGCGCGATGGACGCGAGCAACATGATCAAACCCCTGCTCGCGAGGGGCGAACTGCGCATGATCGGCGCGACGACGCTCGACGAGTATCGCAAGTACATCGAAAAGGACGCGGCACTCGAACGTCGTTTCCAACAAGTCTTCGTCGGCGAACCCTCGGTCGAGGACACCATTGCCATCCTTCGCGGTCTGAAGGAACGCTACGAGGTCCATCACGGCGTGCGGATCCAAGACGCCGCGTTGGTAGCCGCGGCGACGTTGTCGAATCGCTACGTGGCGAACCGATTTCTGCCCGACAAGGCGATTGACTTGATGGACGAGGCCGCGTCGAAGTTGCGCATCGAGATCGACTCCATGCCCACCGAACTCGACGTCGTCATCCGACGACTTCGTCAACTCGACATCGAGCGCGTCGCGCTCGAGAACGAGACGGATCCAGGTTCTATCGAACGAAAGAAGCGCCTGGAAGAGGAGCACGCCGCGCTGAAGGAAGAGTCCGACGAACTGGCGGCGCGTTGGCAGGCCGAGCGCCACGCCATCTCGAAGATTCAAACTGCGAAGCAGGAGTTCGAGGATCGACGCGCCGAGGCCGAACGCCTCGAACGCCAGGGCGATCTCAACGGTGCCGCGGTCCTTCGCTACGGGACCATCCCCGAACTCGAACGCACCATCGATCAAGCGACGCACGAACTCGAAGCGTTGCAGTCGCACGGGGCCTTTTTGAAGGAAGAAGTTGACGCCGAGGACATCGCCGACGTCGTCAGCCGCTGGACGGGAGTGCCGGTGGCGAAGTTGATCGAGGGTGAACTCGACAAGTTGGTGCACATGGAGGATCTGCTGCGCACGCGCGTCGTCGGTCAAGACGAGGCCGTGACCGCGGTCGCCAACGCGATCCGTCGCTCGCGCGCCGGCCTCTCGGACCCCAATCGACCCATTGGCTCGTTCCTCTTCCTCGGACCGACGGGCGTGGGCAAGACCGAACTGGCGAGGGCGCTCGCGGAGTACCTCTTCGACGACGAACACGCCATGATCCGCATCGACATGAGTGAGTACATGGAGAAGTTCGCCGTGAGCCGACTCGTCGGCGCGCCGCCGGGGTACGTCGGCTACGAGGAGGGTGGACAACTCACCGAGGCGATTCGGCGCCGACCCTACGCGGTGGTGCTGCTCGACGAGATCGAAAAGGCTCACCCCGACGTCTTCAACCTCTTGTTGCAGGTGCTCGATGACGGTCGACTGACCGACGGTCAAGGCCGGACGGTGAACTTCACCAACGTGGTGATGATCATGACGAGCAACTTGGCCGGTGACCCCGAAGCGTTCTTCCGTCCCGAGTTCATCAATCGCGTCGACGACATCATTCGTTTTCGTACCTTGGACCAACGGGACCTGGCCGTCATCGTGGGCATTCAACTTGGGCGTCTGCGCCAACGTCTCGCGCAACGTCGCCTCACGCTCGAGGTGACCCCGGCGGCCGCTGCGGCGCTCGCCGCGGAGGGTTACGACCCCGTCTTTGGCGCGCGACCGTTGAAGCGCGTCATCCAACGTCGGATCGAGGATCCGCTCGCCCTCGCGGTTCTCCAGGGCGACTTTCGTGACGGCGACACGATCCACGTCGACGCGATCGACGGCGTGCTCACGCTTCGTTAGACGACAAAGCACCTTTTTTCTTACGTTAGGCTTGACGTGCAACGAGGCCGTCTCGGAGGAGTCAAGTGCCCGCATCCGTAGTGGTCGGAACCCAGTGGGGTGACG
>PLNQ01000073.1 GCA_003141815.1 Acidimicrobiaceae bacterium
CTCACTCGACCAAGTACTACGCGAGTCGACCAAGTCACTTTTCATTGCTAGAACAGTTCAATGTGGTTGCGCCCTACACGTCTCGAGCCAGGGACTCTTCCGGCATGATCCGATTTACCGTCCGCGTTCATCCAGGGTCGCCCACGGGCAGCGTTGGTGGCGCCTACGACGGTGCGCTCCAGGTGCGCGTGCGGGCCCGAGCCATCGATGGCGCCGCCACGAACGAAGTGTGCGCCGTACTCGCCGACGCCTTCGGCGTTCGTCCTGGTGCCGTTCAGTGCGTACGAGGCGCGCGGTCTCGAACGAAACTGATCGCTATAGAGGGCAACGACGACGTCCTGGCGGAGCAGCTCAGCACACTGCTGTCGTCTACCTAGGGCGTTAGCAGTTGGCTTGTCGTAAGCCTGGATTAATGAAGTGTCACCAGTGACGGACCACTAGTTGGACGAGAAACCGCAAGGTCGGAGTGAGGGCAGTGAATTTGAAACTGATGCGGTAACAGCGGGGCATCACTGTATTACCAAAACGCAGTAGACGAATGTGTACAGAATCCAGTTCGAAGAATTTGTTGCGCTGACTGGTTGATTCCCCCACCTAAAAAGTAGGACACCTTATCGAGGCAATTTTTGCACACTCCCTCGCAACTGTCGGCGATGTTCGACGACGATCACGCCGTCGCCAATGCGGGACTCGCCTTGGTGGGTCTGCTCAGCGAGAAGCTGCCCCTCGAAGATCAGGCGAAGGGGCGGCCCCGCATCGAGAAGTGTTCCGTTGGGCGGCGCCACTCGACCGGATGAGATCTTGCGTGAACAGATGGTGACGATTAGGGTCCTTCGTAGGGCCAATCGGGTCGGTTTCTTCGACCAATGGGGGGAAACGAAAGATGAGTGTACTTAATCGGGTGAAGGCGTCTCGCAAGGCTGTGATAGCCGCGGTCGCTTTGACGACCATGGCCGGTCTGACCATTGTTGCGTCGAATGGATCCGCCTTGGCGTCGACGTCGAAGAAGATCGGCGGTTCGGTGTCGATATGGGCCGAGTGGACCAGCACCGAGCAGCAAGACTTCAAGGCGGTGTTGCAGCCCTTCGAGGACTCGACCGGTATCACGGTTCACTACACCGGTAAGGGCAGCAACATGGATACGGCGCTCGACGCGGCAGTCGCCGGCGGTTCGCCGCCCGCGGTCGCCCTGGTTCCGGATCCCGGCACCCTGTACACCCTCGCGGCCAAGCACGCCATCAAGCCGCTGGCTTCAATTATTGGCAAAGAGGCGAAGAACTACGGGACCGCCTGGAGCAGCTTGGCCACCTATAAGAAGAAGTTGTACGGAGTCTGGTTTAAAGCTGCCAACAAGAACACCGTCTACTACAACCCGGCCGTGTTCGCGGCCGCGGGCATTACGTCGACGCCGACCACGTGGTCGCAGTTGCTGGCGGACGAGACGACGATTGCTAACGGCGGCACCTACGCTCCGGTCTCCCTGTGCACCGACATTGGATGGCCCGTCGCCGACCTCTTCCAGAACCTGTTCTTGAAGTTGAACGGCGCGGCCGCCTACAACCAGCTCGCGGCCCACACGATGAAGTGGTCGAGTCCCGACGTGACCAACACGTTCGCCGAAATGGCTCAGTTGGTTGGTACCGCCGGTTCAAACTTGCTCGGCGGCATGAAGGGCGCTCTGGCCGACGGCTCGTTCCCGAACTGCGTCAGCGGCGTGTTCCCGTCAAAGGGCTCGCCGACGGCCGCGATGGTGTTCGAGGCAGACTTCGTCACGACTTCGGTTCCGTCGAACTACACGCCAGGCAGCGGTAGTTCGTGCACCTTGAGCGCGACGGCCTCACCGTGCTACGACACGTTCAACTTCCCGGCTCCGTCCGCTAGCGCCTACGGGGGCGACATCCAGGGTTCGGGTGACGTGGCGATGTTGCTGAAGTCGAGTCGTCAGTCCGAGGCGCTGATCAAGTACTTGGCTTCGCCGGGCGCGGCTGACATCTGGGCCAACCTTGGTGGGTTCGCTTCGGCCAACGTGAAGGTGCCGCTCAGTTCGTACCCGGACACCGTTGCCAAGGCCGACGCCAAGGCCCTGACCTCCGCCAAGGCCTTTGTGTTCAGCCTCGACGACTTGCAGGTTGGCTGGGAGCCGCAGTTGTGGGCTGACATGCTCAACGTCTTGCAAAACCCGTCGGCGTCCAACGTCACAACCGTGGAGGCGCTCATGGACCAGCAGGCGACGACAGCACTCGGCCACTAGCCCAACAAGAGTTACAACGCGATGAGTCCTCGTGAACTCGAGGGACTGACGACGTGACGTCGATAGCTGCCGAGGGCCCGAGTGTCGCCGCACCGAGAGCCTCGCACCGGCGCGGCTGGTGGCGCAGGAACTGGATCTCCCTGGCGTTTCTCGCGCCGGGAATAATTTGGCTCCTGGCGATCGTGGTTTACCCGACCGTCGCGACGATCAGATTCAGCCTCTACGACGAGACGGCGACGAAGTTTGTCGGGCTTCACAACTTCGCGTCGGTCTTCTCGACTGACGCGATTCTGACCGCGTTCAAGAACAACATCATCTGGGTGTTGGTCTTCCCATTCTTCGTCACCTTCATTGGCCTAATGGTCGCGGTGCTCACCGAGCGAATTCGTTGGGCCACGGCCTTCAAGACCATCATCGTGATGCCGATCGTATTCAGCACTACCGCGTCGGCGCTGGTCTGGCGAACTATCTTCGACCTCGATCCCCATATTGGTGTCGTCAACGCCATCGAACAGTCGGTGAGCGACTGGTTCCGCACGCCAGGGGCGTATCCACTCAACTCCGCGATCGGCCAAACGGCCGCGTCCCTGACCTCATTCAACGCGACGGGGGGGCCGGGAGGCACGTTGGTCAGCAAGTCCGCGGTTCGCCCGGGCGGCACGGTGATGATGGGCCTGACCAGAATCAGTTCCGTCACTTTGCAAACACTGGGAGCGCAGACACCGGTGGCGCCGCAGAAGATGGCGGGTGGGATCGCCGGACTGGTGTGGAACGACTTCTCGCCGCTGCAGACGTCCAATACGACGACGATCGTGTCGGACGAGCACGGGCTGCCAAATCTGCGACTCTCCCTCGTCAGTTCGACTGGATCCAGCGTCGCCTCAACCGTGACCAACTCAAGCGGCGACTTCAGCTTCTCGCACGTCGCTGCGGGTAGTTATCACGTGGAGATACTGGGCTCAAACTTCCAGAACGCATTCGTGGGCACCTTTTGGCTCGGATCGCAGTCGGTTACGCCGACCAACGGCCTCAATCAGACCGCGCAGTCACTGCTGAGCGTTCCCCTGATCGACCTTGCGATGATCATCTCCTACATCTGGATCTGGGCCGGCTTCGCCATGGTCTTGATCGGCGCCGGTCTCGCCGCGCTCAACCGTGAAGTCCTTGAAGCCGCGGAGATCGATGGCGCCACCGAATGGCAGACACTGCGACAGGTGACGATTCCGATGCTCGCGCCCGTGCTGACGGTGGTCTTCGTCACCATGATCATCAACGTGTTGAAGGTCTTCGACATCATCTTGAACATGGCTCCGGGGTCATCCCAAGGTCCCGCCACCACACTGGCCCTTTCGATCTACAACGATGGCTTCACTGGGGGTATTCACTCGGGTGTGGCGAGCGCCATCGCGGTGATCCTGTTCCTCCTCGTCGTCCCGGCCATGTTGTGGAATCTGAGGAAGATCAAGGGATGAAACTCGTGTCGACGGTGGCCCCGGCGAGAGAGAGGATAGTCGTAGCGCTGGCGAAGCGGCTTCGTCTTTCGAAGGCCGTGGTGAATGTGATTCTGGCGTTGGTGGCCGTCTTCTGGTTGGTTCCCACAATCTCGCTCCTCGTCATCTCGTTGCGCCCGGAGTCGCTCTTTGGTCAATCGGGTTGGTGGAAGGTCTTCACCGCTCCGTCTCAACTCACCTGGGGTAACTACGCCACGATCTTTTCCCAGGGGTTCCATTCGGGCGGCGTGTTGGACTCCCTCGTCACCTCGCTCGAGATCACGATTCCCGTGACGATTCTGGTCGCCCTGATTTCGAGTCTGGCGGCCTACAGCCTCGTGTTCGGCTCGTGGCGCGGTCGGGACATGATCTTCTTGGTGATCGTGGGACTGATGGTCGTTCCTCTTCAAGTGGCGCTGATTCCCGTCGTTCAGTTGTATCGGGAGATGGGCAACCTCTTCGGGCTCAATCCCTACGGGACGATCCCCGGTGTCATCATCTTCCACGTCGCCTTTGGTCTGCCGTTTGGCATCTTTCTCATGCGCAACTTCCTTACCGGTATCCCCAAGGATCTCCTTGAAGCGGGGCGCATCGAGGGCGCGGGTGAGTGGAAGATCTTCTACCGCATCGTGTTGCCCCTCGCCCTCCCCGCGATCGCGTCGCTGGCGATATTCCAGTTCATCTGGGTGTGGAACGACCTGTTGGTCGCGCTGGTGTTCCTCGGCGGCAACGTGCACACGCCGCTCACGATCTTCCTGTACGACCAGACCCGGTCGTTGGCGGCGAACTACTGGATCGTGTCCACCGGTGCCGTAGTGTCCATCTTCGTGCCGCTGATCGTCTTCTTCTCATTCCAGCGTTACTTCGTCCGCGGCGTCCTGGCGGGTGCCGTCAAATGAGTGAGGCGCAATGTCCAGTGTCACCTTGAGGGAACTGACCAAGCGGTACGCCGGTAACGCCGTGCTTTCGCTCGACTCGGTGAGCCTCGACGTGGCCCACGGCGAGTTCATCTGTCTCGTGGGTCCGTCGGGTTGTGGCAAGACGACCGCGCTGCGCATGATTGCGGGACTCGAGTCGGTGACCAGTGGCGAGATCGAGATCGGTGATCGAGTGGTCAATGATCTGTCGCCCCGTGATCGCGACATCGCTCTCGTGTTTCAGAGTTACGCTCTCTACCCGCACATGACCGTCTTCGACAACATGAGTTTTGGTCTCAAGATTCGCAAGGTCCCCAAGGACGAGATCGACGCGGCCGTCACTGACGCGGCGCGCATACTCGACCTCGAGCAGTATCTCGATCGCAAGCCGTCCCAGCTATCGGGCGGCCAGCGCCAGCGTGTCGCCTTGGGTCGCGCCATCGTGCGAAACCCCGCTGTCTTCTTGATGGACGAGCCCCTTTCGAATCTCGACGCCAAGCTGCGGGTACAAACACGCGCCGAGATCGCTCGGTTGCACCACCGCCTGGGCGCGACGATGATCTACGTGACGCACGACCAGGTCGAGGCCATGACGATGGCCGATCGAATCGCCGTCATCAACTTGGGCAAGCTCGAACAAGTGGGCTCACCGCGAGAGCTCTACAACCGGCCGGCGAACCAGTTCGTCGCGGGCTTCATCGGTTCGCCATCGATGAACTTCGTGCCAATGCACGTCGAGTCCGTTGACGGGGGCATTCGCGTGGTGAGTGCCGGGGGCGACATGGACGTCACTCTCGACGACGTCGAATCGGCCGTGATCCGCCGCGCTGGCGTGAGCGACGTGGTCCTGGGCGTCCGCCCAGAGCACATCGATCACCGTCCGCGAAGTGGCCGCGGCTTGCAATTGAACGCCTCCGTCGACGTCATCGAGTTTCTTGGTAACGACGAACACGTCCACCTCTCGTCCGGCAGCCATGAACTCGTCGCCATCGTTGACGCTCGCACGCCGTTGACCATCGGGGACTCTCTGACACTGAGCGCTTCGAGCGAGGCGATTCACCTCTTTCACCCTGAGACGGGCGTCGCGCTGAAGTAGTCGCCGTGGCGATTCGCGTAAGGGAAGTGACGTGCGGAGCACGGTCACGGCGCCTGGGCTCGACGAGCCGGTGGTTGCTCGAAATCCACAGAGCCGTCATCCCTCGTGCCGGGCGAACGTACGTGGGTCAACGGCTCGCCGGGCGTCCGGGAGCCAGTACCCGTGCAAGCGGGCCTCACGCGCCGAAGATGCAGCCGGCGTCGGTAACCTGAGCGAGCACCGGTGGTCGTACCGGCGCGTTGCCGACGACCCGGGCCCGCCGCCACCGACGCAGCTTCGAACCTTGACCGCTCGCGCCCCCTCGCATGGCTCCAGCGGGTGTTGGCCAACGCGCTGCGACGGATAAAAAAATGACGACGACCTTTGAGCGTCTCGACGAGCGCTGTACACTGCCGTGACGTCCGCCGTGACCACCAGCGACGAGAGGCGGCGACCACTGACGGGGCGTAGGTGATCTTGCGACGACGTCAAATTGATGGTTGCATTTTGAGAGTGTGCGCCTCCCGAAAAACTGGTCCACCTCCCTTGTCAGAGAGCTACCAATGATTGGCGGTGCTTTGCGTTGAGTTCGGTTCGCCGCGTTGCAGGATTCCGAGGCCCACAATGTGGCCCGTAGCGATGCAATTCGCCCTTCGGAACCAACTTAGGAGGTGTCTGCCGAGCGGCGATCATTCCTCAATTCTTCGATTTTCTCTTTAGAGTGTCGCGACCGTTGGGATTCACGAGCGTGAACGTTCATTTTTTCAAGGTGGGCCGCCTGGGTCTCGATCCCAGCGCCTGAGGATTGAAAGGAACTGTCAATCGGTTGCGATGTGTCGGTCTCGTCGCGCATGTCGTTTGTTTTCAAGGGATTGTGTTGTCCTGTGTCGGTCTCGTCTCGTGGTGTTGCAGAAATATGAGGCCTAAAATGAGGTTCTCCTCGGGTTGGTGTGGGCGAGTTCCGATCATGCGGCCACACTCGACGTGGGTAGTTCGATGGTGA
>PLNQ01000070.1 GCA_003141815.1 Acidimicrobiaceae bacterium
TGGGTCCGAAACCTCTGCGTGAGCCTCATCGCACTGGTGACCGTCGCCAACATGATTTCCGTCGGGCTGCTCGTGGCACGCCTCTTGAACGCGCACGTATCGCAAGGGCGGCAGTTGATTTTCTCGGCGGTGTCGATTTGGCTGACCAACGTCATCGTCTTTGGACTGTGGCTCTGGGAGATGGACCGTGGGGGACCGCACATGCGAGCCGGTTCTGACACGCTGATGCCCGACATTCAATTTCCCCAGATGGAAAATCCCTCGTTGGCGCCGTCCGACTGGCATCCGCGCTTTCACGACTACCTTTACACGTCGTTCGCGAACGGCACGAGCTTCGCTCCGGCTGACGCGATGCCTCTAACGCTCCGAGCCAAAGTGCTCTTCGCCGGCGAATCAATGGCTTCGCTCATAACCATCGCCATCGTCGCGGCTCGCGCGGTCAACATCCTTCATTAGGGCGGGAACTGATTGAAGAGCCGGTCGAGCAAGTGGCTGGCGCGACTCTCCTGGTTCTTTCGTCGCTCGACGCGATCGGCCCATGCCGCCAGACCAAGGCCCACGTTGATCCCCGTCCAGCGCAGCGGTTCGACTTCCCAGCGTTTGCTTCGGTGTTGCACGAAGGGCAACGTGGTGAACGACGTTTCGGTCCCGGGCGCGCTCATGAGATCCGCGAGACAGTTCGCGGCGAGGTAACTCATCACCACGCCGTCACCGGTGTACCCGCCGGCACTCGCGAGACCCGTCGAGTAGTCGACGAGCACCGAGGGTGAGAGGTCGCGCGGCATTGCCAACGGCCCTCCCCAACGGTGCGTGACGTCGCCCGTCAATGAAGGGAAGAGTTCGCGAAGCGTCGACTCGAGGAGGGTGAAGACCTTGGGGTTCTGATCGAAACGCTCTTCCACCGTTGAGGCGAAGTGGTACGGCGCGCCACGTCCGCCAAAGGCCACGCGGTCATCGTTGGTGCGCTGACCGTAGATGATGAGATGCCGATCATCGGCGAAGGTCTCGTAGTGGCCAAAGCCGACCTCGTCCCAGAACGAATCGGACTGCGGTTCGGTGGCGATCATGAGCGAGTAGATCGGCGCGACGCTACGTCGTTCTCCGGGCAGGGTCGTGGTGAAGCCCTCGGTGGCTCGAACGATGAAGCGCGCGTGCACGCTGGCATGGGCGGTGATGACCTCGGCCAGGCCGGCGCCGTGACCTCCGACAATTCGCGTGACCGTGGTGTTCTCGAAGATCGTGACGCCTAGTCGTTCGTTCACTTCAGCCAGTCCTCGTACCAATCGGGCGGGATGGAGTCGAGCGCAGTGGGGCGTGTACGTTGCGCCCAACGAAGCGCTGAGCGTTCCGCGTTCACGCGCCGCGTCTTCGTCGAGCCACGTGAGGTCTTCGGGGCCGTATCCGTGTTCTTTGGCGGCTACGACGCTGTCGCGAAGTCGCTTGGCCTGTACCTCGCTTCGGGCGAAGGTCAGCGCGCCTCCTTGTATGAAGTGCGCGTCGATGCCGTCGGCAGCGATCGACGCTCCGAGGGAACGAACGGCCCCTTGGAGTTCGAGGCGCAGATGATCGAAGGCGTCTCGTCCGTGGCGGGCGATGACGGCGTCGTCGCTGAGGGGATAGAACGCCGAGGCCCAGCCACCGTTTCTTCCCGAAGCCCCAAAGCCGCATACCGACTTCTCGAGAACCGCGACGCGTAGTGAGGGGTCGCGGCGCTTGAGTTCGCGTGCGGTCCACAGTCCGCTAAAGCCGCCGCCCACGATGGCGACGTCGACGTCGAGGTGTTCACGAAGTGATGCTCGAGGTGTCACCGGCTGGTCGAGGGTCGACCACCACAGTGAGTCGGGTGGTCGCACTAGATGTTGAGCTTGGACGCTCCGGTGAATACCTCACGCAAGACCCCGGCCATGAAGTCGATGTCGTCACGAGTCGAGATCAACGGTGGCGCGAGTTGCACGACGGGGTCACCACGGTCGTCCGAGCGACAGATGAGTCCCCGACGGAACACCTCGGGCGACACGTAACCGCGCAGCAGTCGTTCGGCGTCGTCGCCGGCCCACGTCTCCTTGGTGACCTGATCCTTCACCAGTTCAATGCCCCAGAAGTAGCCCGTGCCGCGCACGTCACCCACGATGGGAATGTCCTTCAGCGACTCAAGGCTCTGCTGGAAGTACCCCTGGTTCGCGCGCACGTTCTCCAGCACCTTCTCGTTTTCCAAGATCTCGAGGGCCTTGAGCGCCACGGCGCACGACGCGGGGTGGCCGGACCAGGTGAAACCATGCATGAAGGCGACGTCATCGTGCAAAAAGGGCTCGGCAATGCGGTCCGAGACGATCATCGCGCCCAGTGGGGCGTACCCGGCGGTGATGCCCTTCGCGCAGGTGATGATGTCGGGGACGTAGTCGTACTTTTGACCACCGAACCACGTGCCGATGCGTCCGAAGGCGCAGATCACTTCGTCAGAGACGAGCAACACACCGTAGCGGTCACAGATCTCGCGGACCTCTTTCCAGTAACCCAGAGGCGGCGCGAAACAGCCACCGGCGTTCTGCACGGGCTCGAGGAAGACCGCGGCGATCGTCTCGGGGCCCTCACGCAGGATCGCCTCTTCGATCTGATGGGCCTGCCAGAGACCGAAGGCCTCGAAGTCGTCACCGTGTTGCTCGGCCCTGTAGAAGTTGACGGCCGGGACCTTCACGGCGCCCGGGACTAACGGTTCGAAGGGCTTACGGTACGCCTCAAGTGACGTGATGGTGAGCGCCCCAAGTGTTGTTCCGTGATAGGCGACGTCGCGGCTGATCACCTTGTAGCGATCGAGGTCGCCGCGCATCTTGTGGTACTGACGGGCCAGCTTCCAGGCACTCTCGTTCGCCTCTGCGCCACCGGACGTGAAGAAGACGCGATTGAGGTCGCCGGGCGTGAGACTGGCCAAACGCTCGGCCAGTTCGATGGCCCTCGGGTGGGCGTAGGTCCATAAGGGGAAGAAGGCGAGTTCGCTCATCTGCTTCGCGGCGGCCGCGCCAATGTCGCTGCGCCCGTGTCCGAGCGCGTTGGTGAAGAGACCCGAGAGTCCGTCGAAGTACTCGGTCCCGTTCGCGTCGTAGACACGCGTTCCCTCACCGCGCACCATGATCGGTACTTCGTTGTGGTCGCTGTAGGCCCCCATGCGCGACATCTGCAACCAGAGGTTGCGTCTCGCGCGTTCGGAGTAGTTGTGACTGGCGTGTTTCTCGTCAGTGACGGCGATGCCGTCGGAAATGGTCTCGTGAAGTGTCACTTTGTCCCCCATGCATAGGTCTGCTTCGCTAATTTCAAATACAAAAAAGTCTCGACTTCGGTTACGCCCGGAATGGAGCGGATCGCGTCATTCAAGAGGTGCACCAAGTCGTTGTCGTCTTCAGCAATGACTTCGGCGATGATGTCAAAGCTGCCCGCGGTCATAACGACGTAGTTCGCCTCGTCGATCGCCGCGATCTTGTCCGCCACCAGCCGCACGTCACCGTGCACGCGAATGCCAATCAATGCTTCGCGGCCGTAGCCGAGTTGCAGGGGATCGGTGATCGCCACGATCTGCATCACGCCCGAATCCTTCAGACGCTGCACTCGACGACGCACCGCGGCTTCGGAGAGACCGATCTCTTCGGCGATTGCGCCGTACGCGCGCCGGCCGTCTTGTTGCAACAGACTGATGATCTTGCGGTCGGGTGCGTCGAGCACTCCCGGCGCAGTGTTGATGAGCTCAATGTTCGAACGATCGCCGTTCACTTGACTCTGTCGCTGTGGTTTGGATGCTGGCATCGGTTGCTCCCGGTCCGTGGCCTTAGCGGCTTTGGACTGCGGATACGTACAGTATAGGGGTATATCGCGACGGAATGCGTCGTCATATGTGCTTCAAGTGACTCATTCCATAGTTTGTGGTTGCAAAGCCCAGGCAAACTCTGGCAGAGTGGCGTGGGACCTTGTTGAAGAACAGGTCCCCTAAAGGAGGGCGTATGCAACGCTTGGCCAACTTCATCGGAGGCGAATCGCTCGCCCCCAAGAGCGGGAAGTACGTGGAGTTGATCAGTCCCGTAACTGGTCAGCCGTTCGCTGAAATGCCCGTATCGGACGGCAGTGACGTCGACCACGCGGTCCAGGTCGCCGCGAAAGCCTTCGCCTCGTGGAAGCGTACGACCCCGTCACAACGATCACTCGCCCTCTTGAAGATTGCCGATCTCCTCGAAGCCAACGCGGAAGAGCTCGTCGCGATCGAAGCAGAGAACACGGGAAAGATCATCGCGCTCACGATGAGTGAAGAAGTCCCGCCGATGATCGACCAGATCCGATTCTTCGCGGGTGCCGCGCGACTCTTAGAAGGTCGCGGTGCCGGCGAGTACATGGAGGGCATGACGAGTTACGTTCGTCGCGAACCCGTCGGCGTGTGTGGAGCGGTGACGCCGTGGAACTATCCAATGATGATGGCGGTGTGGAAGTGGGCGCCCGCCATCGCCGCGGGCAACACCATGGTGTTGAAGCCCGGCGACTCGACGCCGGCGTCAACGTTGTTCATGGCGAAACTCATGGCCGAAGTTCTTCCCGAAGGCGTCTTCGGTGTGGTGTGCGGCGATCGCGACACGGGTCGGGCGCTCGTCGAACACCCCATTCCGGCCATGGTCTCCATTACCGGATCGGTTCGCGCCGGTATGGAAGTCGCGGGCTCGGCGGCGAAGAACCTCAAGCGCGTGCACCTTGAACTCGGCGGCAAGGCGCCGGTCGTGGTCTTTGACGACGTCGATCTGGCTTCGGCCGTCGAGGGCATCGCTATCGCTGGATACTTCAACGCGGGCCAAGACTGCACGGCCGCGACGCGCGTCCTGGCGGGGGAAAAGGTCTACGGCGACTTCGTCGATGCGCTGGCCGAACAGGCGAAGAACACGGTGATCGGACCCCCGGAGAACGACGACGCGCTCTTTGGTCCCGTCAACAACCGTGCTCAGTTCGAGCGGGTGACGGGAATCTTGGGGCGTACCCCCGCGCACGCCTCGGTCGTGGCGGGCGGTTCACAAGTGGGAAGCGACGGGTTTTTCATCGCACCCACGGTGGTGGCGGGTCTTCATCAAGACGACGAAATGATCCAGAACGAGATCTTCGGACCGGTCATCACCGTCCAGAAGTTCTCCGACGAGGCAGAGGCGCTCAGTTGGGCGAATGGTGTGGACTACGGCTTGGCGTCGTCGGTGTGGACGAGGGACCACGGGCGCGCACTGCGGTTCGCGCGCGACCTGGACTTTGGCTGCGTGTGGGTCAACACCCACATTCCCCTGGTCGCCGAGATGCCCCACGGTGGTTTCAAGAAGTCGGGATACGGCAAGGACCTGTCGGTGTACGGCTTCGAGGACTACACCCGTATCAAGCACGTGATGCACAACCTCGAGTTTTAGCGTCGCTCCTAGAGAGAGCGCCGCGTGGCGAGTTGTTAGCGTGACAGAGGCGAAGATGAGTGAAAGAGTGATCATCGATGATCATCGGCGTAGTTAAAGAGATCAAGACCGACGAGGATCGCGTGGCCCTGACGCCCGCGGGCGCTCGAGAACTCACGGTCGCGGGACATCGCGTGCTCATCGAGAGTGGCGCCGGTGTCGGCTCATCCATTCCCGACGTGAGTTACGTCGCGAATGGCGCCACCATCGTCGAAAGTGCGGACGACGTCTGGGCCGAGAGCGAGATGCTCCTCAAGGTCAAGGAACCCATCGCCGCGGAGTACCAGCGTCTCGCGGCTCACCGTCACCAAGTGCTCTTCACGTACCTGCACTTGGCGGCGTCGAGGGAGTGCACCGACGCGCTCGTCGCGGCCGACAACGTCGCGATCGCGTACGAAACGGTTCGCCTGCGCGACAACTCGCTGCCTCTGCTGACGCCGATGAGTGAAGTAGCCGGACGCATGGCGCCACTGATGGGCGCGCACCACCTCATGCGGCCCTACGGGGGACACGGCACGTTGATCTCGGGCGTACCCGGCGTGGCGCCGGCCAACGTGGTCGTCATTGGCGCGGGTGTTTCGGGGCTGGCCGCGGCGACGATGGCGGTGGGCTTGCACGCGAACGTGAAGATTCTCGACCGCAACCTCGAGCGACTTCGTCAAGTGGATATCCACTTCGACGGTCGCGTCGAAACAATCGCGTCATCGACCTTGGCGATCGAAGAGGCCTGCCTCGACGCCGACATCGTCATCGGGGCCGTGCTCGTGGTCGGTGCGAAGGCGCCGAAGTTGGTGAGCAACGACCTCGTCGCTCGCATGCGTGAGGGATCGGTGTTGGTCGACATCTCTGTCGACCAAGGCGGCTGCTTCGAGGCGACGCGACCAACCACTCACTCGAATCCGACCTTCGAAGTCAACGGCTCGATCTTCTACTGCGTGGCGAACATGCCCGGGGCCGTGCCGGCGACGTCAACCAAGTCGCTCTCGAACGCGACGTTGCCCTACGTCTTAGAACTCGCGCGTCACGGCTGGCGTGAAGCGGTCGTCGCCGACGACGCCCTTGCCGAAGGGGTCAACGTCGTGAACGGCAAGGTCACCTACGGTCCCGTTGCGGAAGCGCTGGGACTTACCTACACTCCGCTTCGCTCACTCCTCTAAGTAGGGGCAGTGGCGACAGCCACTCTCGCAGCACGTACCGCGCGCGAGGTGCGTGGCGACCGTTAAGACGGTGAGCCCCGTTGAGGGGTCGCGGTAACTGGACTCACCCTGGGCGACAGCCGCGTCGTGGGCGGCCAGTATCGCTTGGTAGTCGTCACGACTGGGATCACACCGAGAGGGGTGCGGCGGCGGTGTCGGGTTGGGCACTTCGCCAACTTAACGGGACGTACTTATGGAGCAGCCTGACCCCAATCCCAAGGTCGATGATGGGCGCGGACTTAATCGTTGACGAGCAAGACGACCTTGCCAAATTTTCCTGGTTGGCCGAAGTACTCGTAGGCAGTAGTGGCGTCACGCAGATCGAAGGTCTTCGCGATGGGTACCGCGATCACTCGACGCTCCCAGAGCGGAAGCAACGTTTCGCTCACGAGGTGCGCCACGGCCGTCTTCTCTTCTCGTGATCGCGAACGCAATGTCGAACCAGTGAGGGTGTAACGGGTGCGCATCATGGTGAGAAGATCGATCTCGACGCGAGCCCCCGCACCGACGCCGATGACCACGACGCGCGCGTGGGGACGCAGGATTCCCTGGGCCACGCTCAAGTTCGCGGCACCGAGGAGCTCGAGTACGACGTCCACACGCTCGATCGAACTCACCTGGTCGAGCGTGATCGCTTCGTTGGCCCCGAGTGCGCGTAGGGCGTCGTGATGTTCGTCGTTTCGAGTGACGGCGACGACCTCGGCGCCAAGGGCGTGCGCGATCTGGACGCCCGCCGCACCCACGCCGCCCGCGGCCCCCGAGACGAGTAATCGATCTCCCGCTTGGAGGTGGCCCTGCGTCACGAGGGCGTCGTAGGCCGTCGTGAAGGCTTCGGGAAAACCGCCCGCTTCAGTCCAACTGACGTGATCGGGTACGGAGAGCAGATGTTCACTGGCCACCACGCAGTGGGTGGCCTGGGCGCCACCACCGACGATGGCACACACTCGTCGTCCGATCAATGACGCCGGCACCCGCTCGCCAACGGCGGTGACGAGACCGGCGAGCTCCATGCCCGGAATGTCCTCGGGAAAGCCGGGCGGGGCGGGGTAGAAACCTTCACGTTGCATGAGGTCGGCCGCGTTGATGCCCGCCGCTCGCACTGCGATGACGACGTCGTCGGGACCGGGTTCAGGCGTGTCGCGTTCGACGACGTCGAGCTTTTTTTCATTGATCGTGAGGGCCCACACACGACGAGCCTACGTCGAGCGCTCGTCGACCTTTCGCCGTTAGGGTCAGGTCATGACCATTTACGACATCCCAGTGCATACTCTTTCAGGCGAGTCAAGTTCGTTGGCTGGCTTCAAGGGTGAAACGATCCTTATCGTCAACGTTGCTTCGAAGTGTGGTCTCACGCCACAGTACGAGGGACTCGAGGCTCTGCAGAAGAAGTACGAGAACCAAGGCTTCAGCGTGGTCGGTTTTCCCTGCAACCAGTTCGCTGGGCAAGAGCCCGGGAGCGCCGAGGAGATTCAGACCTTTTGCTCCACGACGTATGGCGTGACCTTCCCTCTTTTCGAGAAGATCGACGTGAACGGTGCAGCGCAGAGTCCGATTTACGCCGAACTAGAAAAGGTGGCGGACGCCGAGGGCTACTCCGGCGACATTCGCTGGAACTTTGAGAAGTTCCTCGTCGACCGCGACGGCGCCGTGACGCGCTTTTCTCCTCAGGTGACGCCCGAGGATCCGGCCCTCGCCATCGCGATCGAGTCGGCGCTGAACTAACCCGACCCAATCGTGCGATGAAGTCGCACGTAGGTGGGGCGAAAACCGTAGCGAACCCAGAAGTTGCTCGCTCGTCGGTTCGTGACGCGCCAGTTCGTCTCGACGAACCGAAACCCCGCAGCGAAGGCGTCGTTCAACGCGTGGTCGATGAGTGCCAGGGCCACGCCGCGGTGTTCGTGTTCGGGAGTGACCGCGACGGCACTGACGTGCAGTGTGTGGTCGAACGACCCGCGACGAGATTCGAGAGGAAAAGTTAGACATTGGGCGACGCCAACGCCCGAATGTTCGACGACGTAATAGTGGACCTCGTCGTCCTCGAGTGCTTCGAGCAGCTCGGCAGCGCGCGACGTGTGCTCGAAGGAGATCGCAAAGCTCGGACCTTGTCGTTGTGCCTCGTCGAGTACCCCATCGATGACGAGAGCGAGTTCCGGGTCGTCGGGCCCACCGCGACGAAGTGAGTAACCCGGGGGCAACCGGTGGGGTCGTTCTTCACTCAGTGACAAGACCCCGCGAACGTGCATGCGAGCGAATCCGAGTTCGTACCACGGTGTGGTGTCGGAGGGGTCGTCAAAGACCCACGCGTACTGCTCGAGCGCTCCCTTTTCAATCCAGGCGGTGCCGGCCGTGGCGTACAGTGCGGCGAGTTGGTCGGTGTCCTCAAACGAGACCCCGTCGGGTCCAATCCAGACGCCATTGCCGTACTCGGTGCTCTCCAGGAGGGCACCGTAGAGATGACCCATCACGCGTCCGGCGTCGTCAAGGACCCATGTCTGGTCCATCGCGTCAGTGAGCGCGCGAGAGAAATGTTCTTCTGAGAAATCGGAACTCAACAGTGGATTCCGACGCGCGTCATCACTGAGGCGTTCCTTCACCCTCGCGACGACCGCGTCAACGTCGCGCGGCTCAAGCGGGCGCACGATCATGGAGTCACCCTACTTCGAGGTGTGTAAAGGTTGTGGAGTGAGTTTGCAAGCAACGCTGTTCGATATGGACGGACTCCTTTTGGACTCCGAGATCCTCTGGCACAAGGCCGAAGTTGAGATCTTTGGCTCGCTCGGCGTGCCCATCGCCGACGCCGAAGGACGTTCCACGAAGGGAATGTTCGTCAACGAGGTCGTCAACTTCTGGTTCTCGCTGTACCCGTGGGCGGGTCCTTCGACCGACGACGTTGTAGGGCTGCTTCTCAGTCGTGTCGGGGACCTCGTTGAAAGTGAAGGTCGACTCCTGCCCGGAGCTATCAGGGCGCTGGACCTGACGGGGGAGCGCGGTCCGCTCGCGTTGGCGAGCTCGACGCCGATGGCGCTCATCGTTCGATGCCTGAAGCATTTCGAACTGCTCGATCGTTTCTCGTCGATTCACTCCGCGGAGTTCGAACCGTATGGCAAGCCGCACCCCGGCGTTTTTCTCACCGCGGCGGCGTCGCTCGGCGTGGTGCCGAGTGCCTGTCTCGCCTTGGAGGACTCGGCCGCCGGGGTCTTGGCCGCGAAGGCCGCGCGCATGAGCGTCATTGCCGTACCGACGCACGATGACCGTGCCCATACCGAGTTTCTTCTCGCGGACCTCGTCCTCGATTCGCTCGAAGAACTGACGCTCGAGTGGCTGGGCGAACGTTTCGCCTAGAGCACTTTGGTGAAGCGGTAGGCCTGGGGGTAGGAGTATGCACCGGACGGGTAGTCCTTCACCGGTGTCCACTTACTCCGTTCATAGAGCTCGATCGCTTCAGGTTGTGCGGGGCCGGTCTCGAGGTAGAGCTGCAGAAACCCACTGGCTCGAGCGCGCGCTTCGGCTTCGGCCATGAGACGAGCACCCACGCCGAGTCGGCGTTGATCGGGTCGCACCCAGAGGCGCTTGATCTCACCGAGCATGAATACGGGATCGCCGATTGAGCGAATGCCGACACCGCCTACCGGGTGGCCGTCGGCGCGCGCGACGAGAAAGAGACCGTGCGGAGGTTTCAACTCATCCACCTGTAAGTGGCTCCCTTCATCACTGCCCTCGTAGCGGCGATTCAGTTCGTCGACGGCAGCGTAGTAAACGCTGAGCGCACCCTGCGACGTAATTGGTTCTTCGTCGATGATGAGATTTGACACGACACCACAGTACGTGCGGGTTCGACGGCTTCATCTCGTTCACTACGATGTGAGAGTTCATCGAAGGAGATACATGTTCCGCCCCGTCAGCGCCGAACTTGAATTCGTGGCTCTAGAAGAAGCCGAGCTCGCCCGTTGGAAGGCCAACAACGTCTTTGAACGTTCGATGAAACTGCGCGAGGGCGCCGAGCCCTGGGTCTTCTACGAAGGTCCGCCGACAGCGAACGGCATGCCGGGACTGCACCACGTCTGGGCGCGCGTCTACAAAGACCTCTTCTGTCGTTACCACACCATGCGCGGTCGCTACGTGGCGCGCCGTGCTGGCTGGGATACCCACGGCCTGCCCGTCGAGGTGCAGGTCGAGAAGCAACTGGGCGTGTCGGGCAAGAAGATGATCGAGGAGAAGGTCGGCGTCGCCGAGTTCACCCGACTCTGTCGAGAGTCCGTCCTTACCTACATTGGCGAGTTCGAACGGCTCACCGATCGCATTGGTTACTGGACCGACATGGAGCACGCGTACTACACCTTTCATCCGACGTACGTGGAGTCGGTGTGGTGGCACCTGAAACAGCTCTTCGACAAGGGGCTGCTCTACGAGGACTTGAAGGTCATTCCCTACTGCCCGCGCTGCGAGACCGGACTTTCGTCACACGAACTAGGCCAACCAGGCGTCCACACCGACGAGACCGACGAGAGCGCTTACGTGAAGCTCACTTTGACCGACGCGGACGGACGAAGAGATCTGGCCGGGGCCACGCACCTGGCCGTGTGGACGACAACGCCGTGGACTTTGCTCTCCAACGTGGCCGTCGCGGTTAACCCCGAGGTCACCTACGCCGTCGTCGACGGCACGGTGGTGGCCGAAGACCTGGTGGCGTCACTCTTTGGCGACGACGTCACCCCAACGGGAACCTTCCTCGGCTCGACGCTCGTGGGCGTGCACTATCAGCGACCCTTCACTGACGTAACGCTGCCCGACGACGTCGATACCTGTTACGTCGTCGCGGCGGACTACGTCACCACCGAGGATGGTACGGGCCTCGTACACCAGTCGCCCGCGTTTGGCGAGATCGACCGCCAGATCGCTCGAAAGAACGGGTTGCCCACGTTGAATCCCGTCGGGCCCGACGGCACGTTCACCGCCGCGGTGCCGTGGCTTGAGGGAAAACACGTTCGCGACACCAATCACGAGATCAACGACGAACTTGATCGCCGCGGTCTCTTAATAAAACGATACGCCTACACCCACTCGTTGCCGCACTGCTGGCGCTGCGGGACGGTGCTCATCTACTGGGCGAAGCCCAGTTGGTACGTCGCGACGAGCAAGTTCAAAGAACAGATGCTCACGGAGAACGCGACCGTCGACTGGCACCCCGCGCACATTCGCGACGGACGAATGGGCGAGTGGCTCGAGAACAACGTCGACTGGGCGCTGTCGCGTGACCGTTACTGGGGTACGCCGCTGCCCCTCTGGCGCTGCGAGGACAACCACCTGACCTGCGTGGGCTCGCGCGCCGAACTCTCGGCTCTGACGGGACGAGATCTAAGCGACGTCGAACCCCATCGTCCCGAGATCGACGAGGTCGCCTTTCCCTGTCCTCAGTGCGCCAAAGAGGCGCGCCGGGTTGAGCCGGTCATCGACGCGTGGTTCGACGCCGGGTCGATGCCCGCCGCGCAGGTCGGCTACCCCCACGTGCCCGGCAGTGCCGAGGCGATGCAGTTTCCCGCGCAGCTCGTTATCGAAGCTATTGACCAGACGCGCGGTTGGTTCTA
This sequence comes from Acidimicrobiaceae bacterium, assembly GCA_003141815.1. Classification (GTDB taxonomy): domain Bacteria; phylum Actinomycetota; class Acidimicrobiia; order Acidimicrobiales; family RAAP-2; genus RAAP-2. The sequence goes on from PLNQ01000070.1 coordinate 12,238, forward strand.
CACGCTGCTCGCCGTCAACACGCTGGTCTTTGGCGCGAAGCCCTACGAACACGTGCTCTGTCTCGGCCACATCGTCGACGAGACCGGTAAAAAAATGAGCAAGTCCGTGGGCAACGTGATCGACCCGTGGGAGGTACTGAACACGCGCGGCGCCGATCCACTTCGCTGGTGGATGTTCTCCCAAGGTTCACCGTGGACCTCGACGCGCGCGGGACTCGGCCCCATCGACGCGTCGTTGCGTGAGACGCTCGCGACGTTGTGGAACACCTTCAGTTTCTTCACGACCTACGCGTCACTCAACCATTTCGATCCCCTCGACCCCGAAGTACCCGCCTTCGAAGAGCGCAGCGCGATCGACCAGTGGATTCTCTCTCGCGTGGAGTCGGTGACCCAAACCGTCACTGACGCTCTCGATGGGTATGAGCCCCTCGGTGGGACGGCAGCGCTCGCGGCGCTGATCGACGACCTCTCGAACTGGTACGTGCGGCGCAGTCGCCGACGTTTCTGGCGCACGGACCCGAACGCCCCGCCTTCGGACTCACTGGCGGCCCAGGCCACCTTGTTGGAAGCACTCCAGCGCGTGACCTTGCTCCTTGCGCCCTTCTGCCCCTTCGTCACTGAACGGCTTTACCAAGAGCTCAACGACGTGAGTGACAACGACTCAGTGCACTTGGTTGACTGGCCCAAGGCCGATCTGACCCGACGCAACGTCGCCCTCGAAACCTCCATGGACGTCGCGCGACGACTGACCTCACTCGGACGGGCCGCGCGAGCGGAAGCGGGCGTCAAGGTTCGCCAACCCCTCGCGCGCGCACTGGTCTTCTTGGCGCCGAGTTCGCCGCTCCCTCCCGCCGGCGTGGTGGAAGACGAGCTGAACGTCGACCGCCTTGAATACGGACGCGAGCTGGCGGACGTGTTGACCTTCGAACTCGTGCCGAACTTCCGCGTTGTCGGGCCGCGTCTCGGCGAGGCCGTCAAGGAACTCAAGCCCGCACTCGCCGCGCTCGACTCCGTCGCGGCCGCGGCTGCTCTCGAGTCCGGTGGGGCAGTGAACGTGACGTTGTCGACGGGAACGTTCGAACTTGCCGGCGACGACGTGGAACTTCGCGTGAAGGGCCAAGGCGGCTACGCGGTCTCGCGCGACGGTGCCGAAGTGGTCGCGCTCGACCTCGCGCTTGACGACGATCTCCTCCGTCGCGGTTACCTACGTGACGTGGTGCGTCAAGTTCAAGATCTGCGAAAAAATTCGGGTCTCGACGTGTCCGATCGAATCGTCTTGAACGTGACGGGACTTGACGATCTCGTCGAGGGCTTCGCGACACTGGCCAGCGAAGTGTTGGCGCTCGAGGTACTTCCGACCGAAGGTACGGGTGAGGGAACAGGACTCGACCTCGACGACGGGCGCGACGCCCTTGCGTGGGTTAAGCGCGTCTAGCGAGAAACGTTGAGTTTCGAGAGCAGTCCCGCCAACACCTCACGCTCGGAGGTGTCGAGTCGAGCGCCCAAATTTTCGTTCAAATACTCAAGGTGCACGCCGAGTGCTCCATCGAGTTTCGAGTTTCCTTCGTCCGTGATCGCGACGAAGACTGAGCGACGGTCGCTTGGACAGTTTTCGCGTCGAACGAGACTGGCCTCTTCGAGTCGGTCAACCAGTCGGGTCGTGCCGCCCGTCGAGTGGACGATCGCGTCGGCCATCTGACTCATCTTCAGGCGACCGTCGGGGGATTGACGCAGTTGCAGCAGTACCTCGAACCAGGCGAAGGGTAACTGGCACGAGGACTCGAGGGCCGCGCCGAGCTCTTTCGTCAGTCGGGCGTTCGTTTCGAGCATTAGGCCGAAGAGAACCACCTTCTCGTCACCCGAAGGGCACGCGCTGGCAGAGATTGACATAACTCCAGTGTACCATTTAATTGCTTATTAAGTAACTTCTTGACAAGTAGTTGCAAAGGAAACTATAATACAGGAAGACAACTAACTGTCCACATATATAGGAGATTCACATGAGCAACCTTCCAGCTCCCGGTGTTTACACCATTGACCCCGTCCACTCAACCTTTGGCTTCATGGCTCGTCACCTCGTCGCGTCAAAGGTGCGCGGCAGTTTCACCGAGTTCTCCGGCACCCTCACCATTGGTGAAACGACCGAAACTTCGCACGTCGAGGCTGAGGCCGAAGCGGCCAGTATCTCGACCAACAATGAGACGCGCGACAACCACCTGCGTAGCGCCGACTTCCTCGAGCAGGAAAAGTGGCCGAAGGTGACCTTCAAGTCAACGAAGATCATCGCTAAGGGTGGCGACAAGTACGAGTTGGTGGGCGACCTCACCGTTCGTGACGTCACGAAGTCCTTGACGTTTGACGTCGAATACCTGGGCAGCAGCCCCTCAATGCTCCCCGGCGTGACCGTCATCGGTTTTGAAGGCAGTACCGACATTGACCGCCGTGACTTTGGCGTCAACTTCGAGGGTGCCCTCGAAAACGGCAGTGTCATCGTCAGCCACAAGATCGTCCTCGAGATCGCCATCGAGGCTTCGAAGCAGGACTAACACGTTTCACCGCAGTACGGACGCCGGGGGCTTTTTGCCGCCGGCGTTCTTCTCGGTACGATGGAAACATGGCCGAGAAGAGTAGAGCGAAAACCGTCAAAGCGAGTATTGGCGTACTCGGCGCGTTGGCAACCATCATCTCCGTGTGGTGGTTCGCCCTTCGCCCGCGTCGCAATAAAGACGAGTCGTCGACAGATGAATAGGTTGCGTTTTCGTCGAGCCCGGTAGGTTGGGTAGTCATGGCGTTGGCTTCGTTGGCTCCACTTCGACACCGAAGCTTCGCTTTAGCGATGACTTCGTCGTTCGTCTCATCAACTGGCACGTGGATGCAGAGCGTCGCACTCGGTATCTATCTCACGGAGACCACGAAGAATCCCCTCTGGCTGGGACTCTTGACGGTGGCCGCGTGGACACCAGCCATCATTGGCTCGCCGGTGGGTGGGGTCGTCGCCGATCGATGGAGTCGCCAACGTTGGATTCAACTGAACAACTTGATCATGGCCGCTACCGCGAGCGCGCTCGCCGTGGCGGCGTTGACGCACCACCTCTCGCCGGCGTTGGCCTGTTACCTCGCGGTCGCGGAGGGGCTCTGCGGCTCGGCCTCGTGGTCGGCGTGGCAGTCGTTGCTGCCCGACCTCGTTGACAGTGACGAAGTGCTCGCCGCCGTCTCGCTCTCGTCGGCTCAGTTCAACTTGGGTCGTATCGTCGGTCCCGTCTGCGCATCGCTCGCGTTGGTGCTCGGATCGGTGGGTCTGTGTTTCGCGCTGAACGCCGCCTCGTTCATCTTCGTACTCGTGGTTTTCTCCTTCGTTCGCACGCCGCCGAGGGAGAGGAACACCACCAAGGTCCGCTTCTTCGCTGAAACGTGGCACGGCGCGAAGCGCGCCTGGAGNNAGTCCCTTCATCGCGCTCGTGCCCGCCATGGCCATCATCGTGTTGCATTCGGGCAAGATTGGCACGACGTGGTTGGTGACGGCCCAAGGCGTCGGTGCGGTAGCCGCGGCGCTGACGTTGCCGACCATCGCCAAGCGAACGTCGCGGCTCAAGGTCCTCCGAGGATCCATTGGTACTACCGCCGGGGCGCTCGCGTTGTACGCGATCTCGCCGAACTTGGTGTGTGCGATGGCCGCGATGGTCATCTTGGGGGGTGCCTACATGGGCACGTTGACGGGGCTCAACACGTCGGTCCAAGTACACGCCCCGCGCGCGGAGCGTTCGAGGATCCTCTCTCTTTACACCCTCTCGTTGTCGATGTTCTATCCCTTGGGGGCGTTCGTCCAGGCGGACTTGGCGAAAAGTTTCGGCGTACGGCACGTCACGCTCGTCGGATCGGGGCTGCTCGTGCTCGTCCTCGTGGGCCTAAAGTTTTTTAACCCCGAATTCTGGGACGAAATGGGTTCGCCCTCGTCGCAAAGGGCGGTTTTGCTGGCAGACTAGGCATATGCCCTTTGTCGCCATAAACCCAGCCACGGAACAAGTCATCTCCGAGATCCCGAACCACACACCCAAAGAGATCGATCAGGTGCTCGACACGGCGTCACGCGCCTTCGAGAGTTGGAAGAAGGTGTCCTTCGCCGAGCGTGGTCGAGCGATGAAGAGCGCGGCCGATCTGCTCGACAGTGAGATACCGGTCGTCGCCGAGCTCATGACGAGCGAGATGGGCAAGACCTTCGCCGCCGCTAAGGGTGAAGCCATGAAGTGCGTAATGACGATGCGCTACTTCGCCGAGCACGCCGAGTCGATGTTGCGAGAAGAGAGTCTGCCCACCATCGGTTCGCGCAGCGGCGTACGATTCGATCCGATCGGGGTGATCTTCTCGGTGATGCCGTGGAACTTCCCCCTGTGGCAAGTCGTGCGCCAGGCAGTGCCGACGATAATGGCCGGCAACGTCGTCGTCTTCAAACACGCGTCGAACCTTCCCGGCTGTGCCAGTTACTTAGAGGACCTCTTCGTGCGCGCGGGCTTCACGCCGGGCGTCCTCAGCACGACCTTCGTTGGTCACGACGCAGTGTCTGACATCATCGCCGACCCGCGCGTCGTCGCCGTGTCGTTGACGGGTTCGGATCGAGCGGGACGCTCGGTTGGCGAACTGGCGGGCAAACACTTGAAGAAGTGCGTGCTCGAACTCGGCGGTTCCGACCCCTTCATCGTGGCGAGCTCGGCGGACATGGAGCGAACCGTGCCCATGGCGGTCACCGCGCGAATCCAGAACAACGGACAGGCCTGTATCGCATCGAAGCGCTTCATCGTCGTACGTGAGAGGGCCGATGAGTTTCTCGAGCTCTACGCGGCGGCGATGGGGGCCGTGCGAATGGGTGACCCGATGGATCCCGCGACCGAACTTGGACCGTTGGTATCGAAGACCCAGCGCGATGAACTGGCCGCTCAGGTCTCGTCCTCGCTCGACAAGGGCGCGATGGCCCTAGCTGGTGGTTCCGTGCCCGACCGAACGGGTTGGTACTATCCAGCGACCGTGCTAACGAACGTGCCGCGCGACTCGCGCGCGGGCTGCGAAGAGCTCTTCGGACCTGTTGCCGTGGTGTTGGTGGCGGACGATCTCGCTGACGCAATTCGAATCGCCAACGACACGCCGTGGGGTCTCGGCGGTGCAGTGTGGGCGACGGACGCGAACGAGATCGACGAAGCCATCGCCGGACTCGACGTGGGTACGGTCTTCGCGAACGCCATCGTGGCCTCGATGAACGAGTTGCCCTTTGGCGGGACGAAGCAGTCGGGCTTTGGTCGTGAACTCTCGGCATTCGGGGCGCGCGAGTTTACGAATCAGAAGTCCTTCTTTGTCGCATGACCGAGCAGTACTACTTCGACCACGCCGCGTCGGCTCCGCGTCGCGACGAGGTCACCGAAGCCATGGCGCCGTGGCAGCGCGGCGTCGTAGGGAACCCCTCGGGTAGTCACCGCGCGGCGCGTGACGCTCGCCGGGCCGTGGAAGAAGCGCGCGACGTCGTGGCGGACTTCGTTGGCGCCAAGCCTGGTGGCGTCATCTTCACCGCCGGGGGCACTGAATCGTGTCATCTGGCGATTGTGGGCGTCACCAATCGCCATCGTCGAACAAACGCTCACTCCGAGATCGTGATCTCGAAGATCGAACACCACGCCGTCTCGGACGCTGCCGAGATGATGGCGCGTGACTACGACGAAGTGAGCGTTCGCTACGTCGACGTCGACGCCGAGGGCGTCGTCGACCTCGACTCTCTGCACGAGCTCTTGAGCGACGACACCGCAATCGTCAGTGTCATGGCGGTCAACAACGAAACCGGGATCCGCCAACCTCTCGACGGCGTGAATTCAATCGCGAAGACCGTCATCGCCGGCGGCGTGACGACGCACACCGACGCCGTCGCGGCCGCGCCTTGGTTGAGTCTGCCCACGATCACGGCGACGTCGGACATGATCTCCATCTGCGCGCACAAGCTCGGTGGTCCCGTCAACGCCGGCGCCCTCATCCTTCGTGGCGAGGTAGGCCTGGACGCAGTGACGCCCGGCGGGGGACAGGAACGTGGCCGTCGCGGTGGCACGGTCGACGTCGCGGCGGTGGTGGGCCTTGCGGCGGCGCTCCGTGTCGCGAAGGACGAATTGACCGACGTCACCGATCGCGTCCTCGACTACCAGCACAAGTTGATGGCCGCGTTGAGTTTCCTACCGGGCTGCGCAATCACGGCGCCCGGCGCGACGAGAGTCCCAGGCACGGTGCACGTGACCTTCGAGGGCCTCGCCAGTGACGAACTGCTCTTCTTGTTGGACCAAGAAGGCGTGTGCGCGTCCGCCGCCGCCAGTTGTTCGAGTGGCGCCGCGACCCAGAGTCACGTGCTCGAGGCCATGGACGTCTCGCCCGAGCGCGCTCGGGGATCCGTTCGATTCTCCATGGGGGCGGAAACCACCGATCACGACGTCGACGCGCTGATCGGGATTCTTTCCTCGGTGGTCTATCGACTAAGGGCCGAGGCGTAGCCGTCGTTTCGCCTGGCAGACTGGGAAGGTGAAAGTCCTTGTAGCAATGAGTGGAGGCGTCGATTCGTCAGTGGCCGCGGGTCTCTTGATCGAACAAGGTCACGAGGTCGTGGGCGCGACGCTGAAACTCTGGGGCGGGGTCTCGGACTCGGGATGCTGTTCAGTCGCGGACGTCGACGACGCGCGTCGCGTGGCGCAGACCCTCGGTGTTGATCATCACGTCTTTAACTACAGTGAAGAGTTCGAACGGCACGTGGTGACGCCTTTCGTCGAGGGACACTTGGCTGGTGCGTCACCGAACCCCTGTATCGAGTGCAATCGTCACATCAAATTCGACCTACTTTTCGAGCGTGCTCTGCGCCTGGGCTTCGACGCGGTGGCGACCGGGCACCACGCCCAAGTGCTTCCCCGTGACGGATCGCACTTCCTCGTTCGAGGCGCCGACGACCAGAAGGACCAGAGCTACGTGCTCGGCTACCTTCAAGAAGAACAGCTCGCGATGTTGCTGTTGCCGATTGGCCACTTGAAAAAAGCTGAGGTGCGCGAGCATGCCGAGCGGCTGGGTCTACGAACCTGGGACAAGCCTGACAGTCAAGACGTCTGTTTCATCGAAGCCTCCAAGGGCCGTGAGGTCTTCTTGCGCCAGCGCGCGACGCTCACGTCGGCCACCATCGTTGACGCGGTGACCGGTGAAGAGCTCGGGGTGAATAACGCGGCCGAACTGATGACGGTCGGTCAGCGTCGCGGTGTGTTGCCGGGACGCAACGGCGAGAAGCGCTACGTCTCGCGGGTGGACCTCGTGGCGAAACGCGTCGAAGTCGGACGCCTCGATGAGATCCTCATCTCGTCACTCGACCTCGACGAGACGTCGTTAACTTTCGCCCGAGCGACCCTGGGTGACGGTCACACGGTGCTGGCGCAATGCAGCGCGCACGGACGGGTGCAACTCGCAACGCTCCGCCACGACGAGCGGTGGTGGCTCGAACTCCACGTGCCAACGCGACCCGTCGCGGCCGGTCAGTCCGTGGTCCTCTACTCCGTCGATGATCCCACGATCGTAGAAGGCGCGGCGATCGTTACGATCTCGTGACGCCGGAAGAGCGCCTCGCGTGGTTGCGCGACGAAATCGCTCGGCACAATGAGGCCTACTTCATTCACGACGCGCCAAGTATTCCAGACGCCGACTACGACGCACTAACGAAAGAGCTCCGCGCGCTCGAGGCTGAATTCCCAGAGCTTCGAGATGAGAATTCCGTCTCGAGCAAGGTCGGCGCACCCACTACCAATCTCTTCACGCCGGTGCTGCACCACGAAACAATGTTGAGTCTCGACAACGTCTTCGACGTCGACGAGCTTCGCCAGTGGAGCGCGCGCGTCGTGAAGATGCTCAAGACCGATCCGCAGGCGCTGCGCTTCGCGGTCGAACCCAAGATCGACGGACTGGCGCTGTCGATTACCTACGTTGACGGATCACTGACTCAGGCCGCGACTCGTGGCGACGGACGCGTGGGTGAGGACGTGACCGAGAACGTAAAGACCATTCGCAATGTGCCGCGTACGTTAAAGGGCGGTCCCCGCAGCCGCGTGGAGGTGCGCGGTGAGGTCTTTCTCGCTCGAGATGACTTTGAAGAGATGAACCGACAACAGGTGGCCCTCGGGGCTAAGGAGTTCGCCAATCCCCGCAATGCCGCCGCGGGAAGTCTGCGCCAGAAGGACCCCACCGCCACCGCGAAGCGTCCCCTGTCGTTTCTCGCTTACCAACTCGTCGACCTCGACGCGGCGTTGTCGTTCACCTACTACAGCGAGACGATCCGCCAACTCGCCGATTGGGGCTTTCTCACGGCGGAAGAGTCGAAGATCGTAGAAGGCGTCGAGGCGATGATTGGTCAAAGTGACTGGTTCGAAGAACATCGTCACGACCTTCGCTACGACATCGACGGCGTCGTCATCAAGGTCGACGACCTCGCCCAACGCGAGCAACTGGGCTTCACGAGTCGGGCGCCCCGCTGGGCGATCGCGAGAAAACTGCCGCCCGAAGAGCGCACCACGCGACTACTCGCCATCGAGGTCTCCATTGGACGAACGGGGCGCGCTACGCCCTACGCCGTCCTTGAGCCAGTCGTCGTCGCCGGATCAACCGTGTCAATGGCGACGCTGCACAATCAAGACCAAGTTGTCGCGAAGGACGTGCGACCCGGCGACCTCGTCATTGTGCGTAAGGCCGGCGACGTGATCCCTGAAGTCGTCAGGGCCGTGACCGAGCCGGGCAAACGGCGCGCCAAGAAGTGGACTTTTCCGGCGTCGTGTCCCGAGTGCGGCCATCCCCTGGTCCGACGGGGCGAGGAGTCCGACACTTACTGCGTGAATCCGACCTGTCCCGCGCAGCTACTCGAGCAGATCGTGCACTTCGCCTCACGCGGCGCGCTCGACATCGAGGGCCTCGGTGAACAACGCGTCGGGCAACTTCTCGGTGTGGGACTCATCAGCGATGTAGCCGACCTCTTCACGCTGCGCGTGGAAGACCTCGAAGGATTAGAGGGATTCGGCCAACTCTCTGCGACGTCGCTGGTTCGAGCGATCAACGACGCCAGGTCGATGCCGCTCAGCCGCGTGCTGGTGGGACTAGGCGTTCGACACGTGGGGCCCGTCGCCGCGCGTGAACTCGCGAAGCGTTTCCATAACCTCGAGGTCCTGGCGGCCGCGCCACTCGATGAAATCGAGGCGCTCGACGGCGTGGGTCCGGTCATCGCCCAGTCCGTCTACCAGTACTTTCGAGAAGACGACAATCGTGAGCGCATCGCGCGCTTGATTGCCTCGGAGCTCTCCCTCACCGAACCTGGGGCGACGACGAGTCTCGAAGCCACGCTGGCGGGCAAGGCCGTCGTCGTCACTGGATCGGTCCCGGGCTACTCGCGCGACGAAGCCGAAGCGGCGATCGTCGCTCGGGGAGGGACGTCACCGGGGTCGGTGTCGAAGAAAACCTACTGCGTGGTGGTGGGCGAGGCGCCCGGCGCGTCCAAGCTCACGAAGGCCGAGGAGTTGGGCATCCCTATGGTGGGCGCGGACGACTTCGAAATGCTCCTCACGACCGGCGTTTGGAAGGACACACTCACCTAGGACTTCCTTACTAGGGTTTAGCCGATGGCGCCTACCTTCTCACCCGACTACACGCTCGCTGGTCGCTACCGCATTCGCGAGTTGCTCGGCGTGGGTCAGACCGCCGAGGTCTACGTCGCCGAGGACCTCTCGTTGCACCGACGCGTCGCGGTGAAGGTTCTCCTCGCCGACCTCGCGGCGCACGAAGAGATTCGTCGGGCGTTTCGCGACCACATCATTCGTGCCGCCACCCTCAGCCACCCCCATCTCGCGCGCGTGTTCGACGGCGGTCAAGAATCCGGGGCGATCTTCATGATCAGCGAGTATCTGAGCGGGGGGTCGCTCGAGGACGTCCTCAGCGCGGGACGCCGATTCAGCATCGATGACGGCGCGCGCCTCGGCCGCGACGTCGCGAGCGCACTCGCGTACCTTCACGAGCAGGGCTTCGTGCTTGGTTCGCTCTCACCCTCGAAACTGCTCTTTGACGCTGACGGCCAGGTTCGCGTGAGCGACGTCGCCCTCGCCGGTTTGGCGACGAACTACCGCGAGCGCATGACCCTCGACGACGCTCGTTATCTCTCACCTGAACAGGCGATTGGCGAACCCGCCACCTCCGAGGGTGATGTTTACGCGCTCGCTCTTATTCTCTTCGAGGCCATCACCGGCAGCGCGGCCTACGAGGGCACAACGCCCGAAGCGATTCTTCGGGCCCGGCTCGACACGCCACTGCCCGTTCGACTGGAACTCGGATCCCTCGACATGGTGCTTGCCCAAGCGGCCGTGCCGGATCCACGACTACGCCTCGACGCCGAACAGTTCTCGTCGCGACTGGGTGCCGTCGTCAACGACGCCTCGCCCCTCGTTGTACGTCCAGGTGTCGAGGAACTCCCGTTACTCGCGCAGTTCGCACCACAAGAGTTGCGTAGTTCGATCGGCTTTCAAGCGCCGTCGGCCGATCAGATCGTCGGCGCGTCGCCCGGCGCCGTGGGTGGTTTCACTCGTGCGCCGCGCGCTCGGGCCAACATCGGAGTCGGGGGAGGTGCGCCGGGCGGACTTGGCGGACCACGCGGTCCCGTCGGCCGCACGCCGCGCTTCGAGCGAAGTCAGTACGACATGCCGCGTGATCCCCGTCAATGGGGACTCATTATCGCGGCCCTCGTGCTCGTTGTCGTGGCCATCGGCGTGGGCGCGGCGTGGAAGTCTGGACTGTTCACGAAGAGTCACCTCGTGCCCAATCTCGTTGGTCACAGTGTCGCCCAAGAGTCGACAGTCTTGAAGAACGACGGTTACACGTTGAGCGTCACGCGGCACGTGTTCTCGGCGACCGTACCGGTGGGCAACATCGTCACGCAGTCACCCGCCGCGGGAACCTCGGCCAAATCCGGAACGACCATCACCGCGAGTGTCTCGAAGGGTCCCGTCCTCGTCACGATGCCGACCAACTTGGTCGGTAAGTCATGCGCCGCGGCCACGGCGCAACTCTCGGCGTTGCACGTGAGAGCGACCTGCCCCGCCACCGCCGCGATCTTTTCGCCCACGGTGCCGATCAACGGCGTCGCGCGCGTGCTCTATAACAAGGGCCAGAACCCGCTCGTGGTACCTCTGAACGCGAGTGTGGTGCTCTCCGTCTCGAAGGGACCAGCGGCGTCGACAACGACGACCACTACGGCCCCAACGGCCCCGACGACCACGACGACCACGACGACGGCCACGACCACCACGACGACGACCCTCGCGGGGCAGGGTCCGCGAGCCGTACCGAACGTAGTCGGTGACAACCAGGCCCAGGTGGCGGCGGCGTTTAAGAAGGCGACGTTGTACTACACGACAGTCGGACCGAACTCGAATTCGCCGAAGTGGACGACGGTGGTATCGGAGAAGCCTGCCGCGGGCGCGATGGTGCCCTACAAGTCCACCGTTGTCTTGACCGTTAAATGAGCGCGGGCTGCGAGCTCTGCGCGGCCGCCGTTGTAACGAAGCGTTACTTCGAAGACGAGACCTGTTGGATTGGGGACTGCGAAATCTGTCTCGTGCCAATGGTCGTCTGGCGGGTACACGACGCCGCGCCGTCGCCGGAGGTGAAGCGTCACTTGCACGAGGTGCTCGCGGTCGTCGCCAACGAAGAGTTCGAGACAACGCCCTGGACCATCGACGACCACATGCGCAACATCCCCGATCACTACCACGCGCACGCGAGGCCCCCGTACTTTTGGCGGCGAGGTCAGAACTAAGAGATCCGGGTTGGTCGGTACAATCGGTGCACCACACCTTGACAAGGAGTCCACATGGGAGCACTTGACGGTCGCGTCGCCATCATTACCGGCGCCGGTCGCGGCATCGGTCGTGAACACGCGCTACTTTTCGCCTCGGAGGGTGCCAAGGTCGTCGTGAACGACCTCGGAGGTGGACTCGACGGATCCACGGGTGAGGCCACACCGGCCGAGGAAGTTGTGGCGGAGATTAGGGCCATGGGCGGCCAAGCGCTGGCGAACCACGACAATGTCGCGACCTGGGACGGCGGCGAACGATTGGTGCAGAGTGCTCTTGACACGTTCGGCGACCTGCACGTACTGGTCAACAACGCGGGCATCCTGCGTGACCGCGTGCTCGTGAACCTCAGCGAAGAGGATTGGGACGCGGTCATCAACGTGCACCTCAAGGGTCACTTCGTGCCTCTGCACCATGCCGCGAACTACTGGCGTGAACAGGCGAAGGCCGGCACCGTCGTACGCGCGTCGGTGATCAACACCTCGTCGACCTCAGGACTCTTGGGTAACGTCGGCCAATCCAACTACGGCGCCGCCAAAGCCGGCATCGCGGCGTTGACCGTCATCGCGGCCGAGGAACTCGGACGCTACGGCGTGCGCGTGAACGCCATCGCTCCGGCGGCGCGAACGCGCATGACCGAGTCCACGCCGGGACTGTCGGACTACGTCGTGAAGCCCTCCGACGCCGCCGTCTTTGACGTGTGGGACCCCGCCAACATCTCGCCGCTCGTGGCGACATTGGCGATGGAGGACTGCGCCGCGACCGGTCAGGTCTTCTTCGTTCAAGGCGGCACTGTACGAAAGTTCCAGAACTGGACGATGACCACGACGCTTGAAAAGGATGACCGCTGGTCAGTGAGTGAACTCGCAGCGCAACTGCCCACGCTGTTTTAGTGAGCGACGAGCGCCCGCTGGCGCGCCTCGATCGCGAGGATCGAGATGGACTCCTAAACGCCCGCAGTGACCCCGCGAGCGCGGCCTTCGGCACGCTCGACAGCGAAGCGGGCAGTGACCTCAACTGGTTCTTACTGCTTCGCCAACGCGTCCAGGACCGCGCCGCCGCGTCGTCGCCCCAACAAGACGGTCTAAATCTGCCGGTAGTCTTGAGGCCTATGACCCACGACATTATGCCGGGCTGTGAGCCCTTTTCCCACCTCGGTGGTCGGTCGGGTGTGCTGGTTTTACATGGATTCACGGGCAATCCCGCCTCGATGCGCTCAATCGCCGAGCGAGCCGCCCAGGCCGGTTACTCCGTCGAACTCCCGTGCCTTCCCGGCCACGGAACCACGGTGGAGGACATGATCACCACGACCTGGACCGACTGGTCCAAGACCGCCGAGGCGACCTACGACGAACTGACTGAGCGCTGCGAGCGTGTCGCCGTTATCGGGCTATCGATGGGCGGGGGACTGGCCGCGCACGTGGCCGAAGTACGTCCGTCGGTGGCGGGTTGCGTCTTCATCAACCCTCTCGTCAAGTCCCCGGGACCCGAAATGCTCGAGGGCATCAAGGTCATGCTCGAGAGCGGTGTCGAGACCTTCGAATCGATCGGTTCGGATATCAAGCGAGAGGGTGCCGTCGAAAATTCCTACGCGGCCACGCCGCTCGCGCCCGCGAAAAGCCTCTTCGACGGCATCGTCGCGGTGCACGAAAACTTGAACCTCATCAGCGCGCCGAGTCTCTTGATCTCGAGTCGAGAGGACCACGTCGTGACGTCG
>PLNQ01000140.1:0-527 GCA_003141815.1 Acidimicrobiaceae bacterium
TGGTCACCGTCGAAGTCGGCGTTGAACGCCTTACAGACGAGCGGGTGAATCTGAATGGCCTTGCCGTCGACGAGGATGGGCTCGAAGGCCTGGATACCAAGTCGGTGCAGCGTCGGCGCGCGGTTCAAGAGAACCGGGTGCTCTCGAATGACCTCTTCGAGGACGTCCCAGACGACCGTCTTACGACGTTCGACCATGCGCTTCGCGCTCTTGATGTTCTGCGCCATCTGCGTCTCGATGAGACGCTTCATGACGAAGGGCTTGAAGAGTTCGAGGGCCATCATCTTGGGCAGACCACACTGGTGGAGCTTCAGCTGCGGACCGACGACGATGACCGAACGGCCCGAGTAGTCGACGCGCTTACCGAGCAGGTTCTGACGGAAGCGACCTTGCTTACCCTTCAACATGTCCGAGAGACTCTTGAGGGGTCGACCACTCTGTCCGGCGACGGGGCGTCCACGACGTCCGTTGTCGAACAGTGCGTCCACGGCCTCCTGGAGCATGCGCTTTTCGTTGTTGACGATGAT
>PLNQ01000140.1:542-4260 GCA_003141815.1 Acidimicrobiaceae bacterium
TCGAGGATCATGGCGCGCGGGTCGTTCAAGCGGTGACCGTGATCGTCACGACGGTTGAAGGACTGCACGATGGCGAGGCGCTTCAAGAACTTCGCGTGACGCTGCGCGCTGAGCGGCTTGCGGCCGTCCTTCGCGTCGATCATCTCGCGCATGACCTTCTCTTCGTCGTCCAGGTTCATCCGGTCGATCAGTTGAAGGATCGCGTCGGCACCCATGCCGCCCTCGAAGTACTCGCCGTAGCGAAAGTCCATCTCGCGGTACAGCACTTCGTCCTCGATGATCTGACGTGAGTGCAGACCCTCAAAGGTGTCAAAGGCCTGCTTCGCGAGTTCGCGCTCTTCGGCAAAGCGTGACCGCACGCCGTCGAGTTCCTTCTCGGTGCCACGCTGCAGAGCGCGAAGCTCGGACTCTTTGGCGCCGTCGGCTTCGAGCTTGGCGGCGCGCGCTTCGATCTCTTTGAGCTTGTTGTCGAGGGCCTTCACTTCACGTTCGGCGATCTCGAGCACCTCGTCGTTGAGGCCAACGCGCAACTCACTGAGGTCGTCGTGACGACGGTCGACGTCGACGTAGGTGACCATGTGGGCGGCGAAGTAGATGACCTTCTCCAACTGCTTGGCCTTCAACTCTTCCTTGGGCGCGGTGCCCATCAAGAGGTAGGCCAACCACGAACGCGTGCCGCGCAGGTACCAAATGTGTACGACGGGCGCGGAGAGCGCGATGTGACCCATGCGCTCGCGGCGCACCTTGTCACTCGTTACCTCAACACCACAGCGCTCACAGACGATGCCCTTAAAACGGACGCGCTTGTACTTGCCACAGGCGCACTCCCAGGCCTTCTGTGGCCCGAAGATCTTCTCGCAGAACAATCCGTCCTTCTCGGGACGAAGCGTGCGGTAGTTGATCGTCTCTGGCTTCTTTACCTCACCCGAGGACCAACTACGAATGTTCTGCGCGGTGGCGAGACCAATGGAGATCTCATCGAACTGGTTTACGTCGAGTGGACTCACGACAACTTCCTTTCGGCGGCTCGGCGGGCGTCCTCTTCGTCACTACCGCGTTCGGGTCGACTGATGTCGATGCCCAACTCGCGTGTGACCGAGAAGAAGTCCTCTTCGGTGTCGGCTAGGTCGACGTGGGCGCCGACCTTGTCGCGCACCTCCACGTTCAAACAGAGCGACTGCATTTCCTTNNTCGCGACCCTTCATGTCGTCCGACTTGACGGTCAAGAGTTCCTGGAGCGCGTACGCGGCGCCGTAGGCCTCGAGGGCCCACACTTCCATCTCACCGAAGCGCTGACCACCGAACTGCGCCTTACCACCAAGGGGTTGGGCCGTGATCATCGAGTACGGACCNNTGTGGGCGAGCTTCAAGATGTACGCGTAGCCAACCGAGATGGGACTGTCGTAGGCCTCACCGGTGCGACCGTTGTAGAGGGTGACCTTGCCGTCGTTGTCCCCCCCCAGCATGCGCTTGCCGTTCTGGCCGTCGACGTTCAACATTTCGAAGGTCTGCTGGATCGTGGGCTTGTCCTTCGCGCGTTCGGTCTCGTCCCAGTGCGCACCGTCGAACGATGGCGTGGCGACGTAGACCGCGGGCTCGGTACGAGGACGGGTCTTGCGATACGGACGGGTCGCGGGGTCCTTCTGGTCGTCGTGACCAGACGTGCCCACGGCCGCGTTCATCTCGATGCCGGCCCAGCCGTGTCGAGCGGCGTAACCGAGGTGACTCTCGAGGACCTGGCCGACGTTCATTCGACTCGGCACACCGAGGGGACTCAAGATGATGTCGATGGGCGTTCCGTCGGAGAGAAAGGGCATGTCTTCCTCAGGCAGGATCTTCGAGATGACGCCCTTGTTACCGTGACGCCCGGCAAGCTTGTCGCCTTCGGAGATCTTGCGCTTCTGGGCGACGTAGACCTTGACCAGCTGGTTGACGCCGGGCTGCATCTCGTGGTCCTCGTCGCGGCTGTAGACCTTGACGTCGATGACCTTGCCGGACTCGCCGTGGGGAACCTTCAACGAGGTGTCACGAACTTCGCGAGCCTTCTCACCAAAGATGGCGCGAAGCAGGCGCTCTTCGGGCGACTGCTCGGTCTCACCCTTCGGCGTGACTTTGCCGACGAGGATGTCGCCGGGCTCGACTTCGGCGCCGATGCGCACGATGCCGAGGTCGTCGAGGTCGGCCAAGATGTCGTCAGGAAGGTTCGGGATGTCGCGGGTGATCTCTTCGGCGCCGAGTTTGGTGTCGCGCGCGTCGATCTCGTACTCCTTCACGTGGATCGACGTCAATACGTCGTCACGCACGAGACGCTCGTTCAAGATGATGGCGTCTTCGTAGTTGTACCCTTCCCACGGCATGTACGCCACGAGCAGGTTCTTACCGAGGGCCAACTCACCGTTGCTGGTGCTGGTGCCGTCGGCCAAGAGGTCGCCGGCCTTCACGTTCTCGCCACCGAAGACCAGAGGCTTCTGGTTGATCGACGTGTCCTGGTTGGAACGGCGGAACTTGTTGAGGTTGTACTGCTTCCTACCGAAGGCGTTGCCGTAACGGTCCGTGACGTCCTTCTCGTACTCGACGACGATGCGGTCGCCGGACACGGACTTGACGACCCCGTTGCCTTCAGCGATCAATACGTCACCGGAGTCGAGCGCGGCGCGCGCCTCCATGCCGGTACCCACGAAGGGTGCCTCGGGCATGATGAGCGGCACGGCCTGCTTTTGCATGTTCGCACCCATGAGCGCGCGCTGCGCGTCGTCGTGCTCGACGAAGGGAATGAGCGAGGTTGCGACCGAGATGATCTGCTTGGTGGACACGTCCATCAGTTCGACTTCGTCGGGCTTGACGAAGTCGATCTCCGACGTCGTCGAAGACGACTTGTTGGACGAACCGACGCGAAGACCCGTGCCGATGGGACCACGGCGAACGAGGACGCGGTCGGCCTTGATCACGCCGTTCTCGTCGACTTCGGTGTTCGCCTGGGCGATGACGAAACGCTCTTCTTCGTCAGCCGTGAAGTAACGGATCTCGCCGGTGACCTTACCCTGCGCGACGACGCGGTACGGCGTCTCGATGAACCCGTACCCGTTGATGCGCGCGTAAGTGGCGAGGTAACCAATGAGACCGACGTTCGGTCCTTCGGGTGTCTCGATGGGACACATCCGTCCGTAGTGCGAGGAGTGGACGTCTCGAACTTCGAGTCCGGCACGCTCACGCGACAGACCACCTGGTCCCAGTGCCGAGAGACGGCGCTTGTGGGTGAGACCCGAGAGCGGGTTGTTCTGGTCCATGAACTGACTGAGCTGGGACGTTGCGAAGAACTCCTTGATCGCCGACATCACGGGACGGATGTTGATCAGCGTCTGGGGGGCAATGGCTTCGACGTCTTGGGTGTTCATACGCTCACGAACAACGCGCTCCATACGAGACAGACCCGTGCGAAGCGCGTTCTGGATGAGTTCACCGACGCTACGAATACGACGGTTCGCGAAGTGGTCCTGGTCGTCGATGCGGTACGTGGTCTCCTTGGCCGTGCGGTCGCGCGCCAAGTTGAGTAGGTACGTCGCCGTGGCCAACACTTCGGACTTCGACAAGACGTGAAGGTCCATGTTGGGCAGTTCGAGCAGATTGCCGAAGAGTTCGACGTTCTTCGCGACTTCTTCACCGAGCTTGCGGTCGAGCTTGTAACGGCCGACACGACTGAGGTCGTAGCGCTTCTCGG
>PLNQ01000158.1 GCA_003141815.1 Acidimicrobiaceae bacterium
ACGCTCGGCGTCGCGGTCCAGTTCCTCTGTCTCTTGCCCTCGCTCGCGCGTAGCAATCTCTGGCGTCTCAGCCTGCGACTCGATCTGAAGGATCCCGCCGTCAAGGCCGTCGGGCGGCTGGGCAGTTGGACACTGCTCGTGGTGCTCGCCAATCAGATCTCGCTCTACGTGGTGCTTGCTTACGCCTTTGGCCTCGGCACGAGCACCCACGCGGTGAGTGCCTACACCTACGGCTGGTCGTTGATGCAGATGCCCTACGCCGTTGTCGTGGTATCAGTGCTCGGCGCCCTCACGCCCCAACTGGCCGGTTTCGCGACCGCCCGAGACTTCGAGGGACTCAGCGAACGGCTGCGCTTTGGGCTTCGCCAGTCGCTCGTCATCATCCTCCCGTGCACCTTGGTCCTCATCATCCTCGCCCAACCCATCGTGGCGATCCTGTTCAACCACCTGAACGCCGCACACCGGATACCGGCGGGCACGGTGCTCGCGGTCTTGGCGGCCGGTCTGCCGGGATTCACCGTCTTTCAACTCGGCGTTCGCGGTCTCCAAGCGATGCAACGCGCGCGCGAGGTCTTCTGGCTCTACGCCTTTGAGAACGCGCTGACGATCGCGCTCTGTGTACTACTTGGACGGCACTCGCTCGCCGGTCTCACCGCGAGCGTCTCACTGGGCTACAGCGTCGCCGCGGTCGCGGCGCTCGTGGTGCTGGGCCGCCATCAGGTCAACATCATCTCGGGCGTGTGGAGTGTTCACGTTCGCCGAAGTCTCTGGTCTTCGCTATTCGCTAGCGCGATCATGGCGGTCGTCTACGCCGTGCCGTCGTGGACGACAGGCCCCGGGCTGGTGACGCGCTTTGGTGCGGCCGTTATTGCCGGCGTGCTCGTCTACTTACTCGTCGTCGTGCTGTTACGTCACCGTCTTCGCCGAGGCTTCACAAAAAGTGTAAGGCTTGATCAGTTCTAGGAGGAAACATGTCTCGAATTCGAGTGGTCACCGACAGTGCGAGTGACCTGCCCGAAGCGTTCGCTCGTCGCCTCGACATCGACGTGGTCTCGCTCACGATTCGTTTTGGCGACGAGGAGTTCACCGACCGCGTCGACCTGACACCCGATCTCTTTTGGGCCAAGTGCAAGAACTCCAAGACCCTCCCCGAAACGGCGGCACCCTCGCCCGGCGCCTTCCAAGCAGCGTACGAACGCGCGAAGAGCGACGGCTGTGACGGCGTGATCGTTCTCACGCTCTCCTCGCTCCTCTCGGCCACGCACCAGTCGGCGACGATCGCGGCCGAGGCCGTGGCTGATCAGATCGACGTGCGCGTGCTCGACACGTTGAACGTCTCTATGGGCCAGGGCCTCATCGTCATCGATGTCGCCGAACTTGCGGCCACCGGTGCCGGTCTCGATGAACTCGTGGCGCACGCCGAGTCACTCATGCCCAAGGCCGGCGTCGTGGCCGCTCTCGACACGCTCGAGCACTTGATCAAGGGTGGGCGAATCGGTGGCGCGAAGGCCCTCCTCGGTCAGGTGCTCTCGATCAAGCCCCTCGTCGAACTGAAGAACGGCATCGTCGCCGAAGCGGGTCGTCAGCGCACGCGCGCGAAGGCCCTCAACGCGGTCGCCCAGGTCGCACGCTCGCACGCACCGCTTTGCCGCCTCGCGCTGATCCAAGGCGCCTGCACCGACGTCGCGGCGCTCGAAGCGCTCATTGGCGACATCACCACCGAGTTCCCCTTGATCGTCACGGACATCGGCCCCGTGGTGGGCGCGCACGGAGGACCCGGCCTCATCGGACTCACATGGATCGAAGCCTGATGAGCGCGCTCCACTAAGTTCAATGCTGTGACTGAAGCCAGCGAACCACGCGAGCCCGATCTCGTTGATCGGATGCTGTCGGCCTTCGACCACCTGCTCGACGTCGTGCACGACAAGGTACTGCGACCAATTATCATGGCTGCGCGCGTTCTTGCTTACGGCTTCATTATCGTGTTGGTCGCGCTGGTGTTCGTGGCCGTGTTGATCATTGGATTCGTCCGACTTCTGAACATCTACGCCTTCAACGGCCACGATTGGATCAGTTACGCCGTCGTGGGCGCGATTTCGTTCATCGGGGGGCTCGTCATCTGGCGACGACGACGTCCTGTCAAATTAAGGAAGTAATGTCCGAACATACTCGTGTCCTTATCATTGGCTCGGGTCCTGCCGGACTGACGGCGGCGATCTACGCTGCTCGCGCGCAACTGCTGCCTATCGTTATCGAGGGCGAACCGTCTTCGACGAGCGATCAGCCCGGCGGACAGCTCATGCTCACCACCGACGTCGAGAACTACCCCGGCTTTCCCGAGGCAATCACCGGCCCTGAGCTCATGATGAAGATGCGCGAACAAGCGGCGCGCTTTGGCGCCGATCTTCGCGTGGAGAAAGTGCACAAACTCGACACCACCGTTCGGCCCTTTCGAGCGTGGTTGGCCGGCGACGTGGAGCCGAGCGTCACCGCGGACGCCGTGATCCTGGCGACCGGTGCCCGCTCGCTCATGTTGAACGTGCCCGGCGAAGAGCGCTACTTGAGCCACGGTCTTTCCACGTGCGCTACCTGCGACGGCTTCTTCTTCCGTGGTCAGGACATCGCCGTCGTCGGCGGCGGTGATTCAGCCCTCGAAGAGGCGCTCTTCCTCACGCGCTTCGCTTCGAGTGTCACGCTCATCCATCGACGCGACTCCCTTCGCGCGTCGAAGATCATGCAAGAACGGGCATTCGCCCACGAGAAGATTCGTTTCGAGTGGAACACCCAAGTCACCGAAGTCATCGGCGCCGACAAGGTCATGGGACTTAAGGTCCGCGACACGTTGAGCGACGAAGAACGCGTCCTACTCGTGACGGGCGTCTTTGTGGCCATCGGTCACGTGCCCAACACCACCCTCGTCACCGGCCAGGTCGATCTCCACGACAACGGCTATGTACGCACTGGCATGGGCTCGTTCACCAACATTGATGGCCTCTTCGCCGCCGGTGACGTCCAAGACCATGTCTATCGCCAAGCCGTCACCTCGGCCGGATCTGGTTGTATCGCGGCGATTGACGCCGAACGATGGCTCGAAGCGCAAGGAATTTAGGCCCTGTGGCTAAAGTGATAAGTGCGACGCCGATGAGGCGTTCTAGGAGGTACACATGAGCGAGAACATCACAACACTGACCGACGCCACTTTCGAAGAGGTCATCGGTTCGTCCGAAAAGCCCATTTTGGTGGACTTTTGGGCAGAATGGTGTGGTCCGTGTAAGACGATTGCTCCCATCCTCGAAGAGCTCGCCGTCGAACAGTCGGACAAGTTCGCCATTGGCAAGTTGGACGTCGACGTGAACGTCGCGACCGCCACCAAGTTCTCTGTCATGAGCATCCCGACGCTGTTGTTGTTCAAGGACGGCGAGGTCATCGCCCGACTGGTCGGTGCCAAGCCCAAGGGCGCGCTCTTGCAAGAGATCACCTCGAACCTGTAGTTCACCTGAACTTCGAATCACTACGCCCTGGCGCCACGGGCCCTCGTGTTCGCGAACTCAAAGAACGCCTGAGCGCCCTGTCGCTCAGCGCCACCAACGAAAGTGACGACGTCTTCGACGCCGAGACCGTGGCACTCGTCGAGGCCTTTCAACGCTCGCGCGGACTCCCCCTCACGGGTGTCGTGGATCTCACGACATGGGAACGACTGGAAGAAGCGCACTGGCAGCTCGGCCAGCGCCTGTTGTATCTCACGAGTCCTGCGCTTCGCGGTGACGACGTCGCCGAACTTCAAGTACTCCTCGCCCAACTCGGCTTCAACCCTGGACGTATTGACGGCATCTTTGGTGCGGCGTCGGCCGACGCCCTCGGCGAGTTTCAACGTAACTGTGCACTTGAACCTTGCGGCACGTTGACCAAGGCCACGCTTTTGGCGCTTCGGCGGGTGCGCGCGACGAACGCGAATCGCAGCCTCGTCACCGACGCTCGCGATCTCGCTGGGTTCGATCCCCTGCGAGTGGGCTCGGTTCTGCTCTGCGGCGAAGGCCCTCTGGTGAACGAACTCGCGAAATCCCTACGTGGCGTTGATTTCGTCCACGTTTTGCTTGACACCACCCAAGAAGAGGCCGCGCAACTCGCCAACACGCATGACGTGGCCCTGGTGTTGTCCTTTCAAACCCTTGAACACGTCGAAGGTATTCACCTTCACTACTGGGCCAATTACCGGTCTCACTCGCACCGCGGTGAGATTCTCGCGAGCTCCCTCGCCTCGTTCCTCGCCCACCTTCCCGACGTCCCGAGGGTCGAAGTAACGGGCATGGCGTTGCCGATCCTGCGCGAAACCACCATGACAACGCTGCATATTGAACACGGCGACATCGCTGAACAGGTACTTCACCAAGTCATCACCGCTTTAGAGGGCGTAGTGGAGCAAGTTATCCACAGATTTGCGTAGAAATACCTTTTCAAAACGGCCTATTTAGAGGGTAAACACCGTTGAATTAGCCCAAAAATGAAGTAACCCACAACTTCATCCACAACTTGGGGAAAACTTCAACAAGAGGGTTAAGTTGAAGGTTGAAGGTCACTTAGGTTTCGCGATAGCGCTGTAGAGCCGTTCGAGGTCGTCAAGGTCCGCAAAGTCAATGATTATACGGCCATTGCGCCCCTTGAGGTCGACGTGAACACGGGTGTCGAGGTAGCTTTCGAGGAGTACTTCGAGCTCAGCCACACTGGCGTCGGGCACTGGGCGTAGTCTCGGCGCGCCGTCGGGACTCTTCGCGGCGGCGTCCGCCGTCACTAGGGGCCGCGGTTCCAGGAAGGTTTTGACGGTCTCCTCCGTCGCTCGAACCGAAAGTTCATTCTTTATCACTCTCGCGACCATCGTCGCTTGAGCGTTTGGATCGCTAACGCCCAGAAGGGCTCGTGCGTGACCGGCGGTGATTTGGGAAGAAGCGAGGGCACTTTGGGCCACGTCCCCCAGCTGCAAGAGTCGTAACGTATTCGTAACATACGCCCGACTCTTCCCCACTCGCTGGGCGACCTGGTCGTGCGTCAAGTCGAAATCGTCGACGAGCTGTTGGTAGGCCGCGGCCTCTTCGAGAGCGTGAAGGTCGACACGATGGAGGTTCTCCACCACCGCCTGTTCAAGCGAAAGCCGGTCGTTCACGTCATCTTGGAGGAGAACCGGCACCAGTTCGAGCTTCGCGATTGCCGCCGCTCGCCAACGTCGCTCGCCAGCGATCAGTTCGTACTTATCGGGTTCGCCTTCGACGGGTCGAACGATGATGGGCTGAAGGACGCCGAGTTCGGCGACTGACGCTGCCAAAGTCTTGAGACTGTCGTCGTTGAAGGTCTTTCGGGGTTGGAACTGATTCGGGCGAATTGAGTCGACGGGCACCATCCTCAGTGGCCCGGAGGATGGTGTTTCAGTGGCCGCGTCGCTTGACGCCACACTGTTGTCGGGGATGAGAGCTCCAAGCCCTTTCCCCAAACCTGGTTTTCTAGCCATTTATGATCTCCTCTGCTAACGCTCGGTACGCTTTGGCGCCTTTCGATGATGGATCGAACACGGTGATCGGTTGACCGAAGGACGGAGCCTCCGCTAGTCGAACGGTGCGCGGGACTACCGTCCTACAAAGTTCCGTCTCGAAGTGTTTCTTGACTTCCTTGGCCACGTCAACCGACAGCGTATTCCGCGAGTCGTACATGGTCAAGATGACCTTGGTGATTCTAAGTTCAGGGTTGAGATTCTTTTGAACGAGATCAACGATTCGTTGAAGCTGCGTGAGACCTTCGAGGGCGTAAAACTCGGTTTGAACAGGCACCATGATGTCCGTCGCGGCGGCAAAGGCGTTAATCGTAATCAGGCCCAGCGACGGGGGACAGTCGATGAAAATGTAGTCGAACTCCCCTTCCACCGAACTAATCGCCTTCTTCAGCCTGAGTTCACGGGAGATGACCTGGGTCAGTTCCTGTTCAACCCCTGCCAGGTCTAGGGTCGCGGGGGCCACGAAAAGGTTGTTAAACCCAGTAGGTTCCACAATATCAACCATGGGAACGTCATTCAGGAGGACGTCGTACACCGAGCGCTCGAACCTACGACCATCAATACCGAGGCCAGTAGTGGCGTTTCCTTGAGGATCAAGGTCGACGACGAGTACCCTTTTACCCCGCTCAGCCAGCGCTGCGCCCAATGAAATGGTGGTCGTAGTCTTACCGACGCCCCCTTTTTGGTTGGCTACAGCAAATATCGTCATTGTGCTGGCGTCCGCCATGAGCCTCTTCCCGACCGTAGGTACGTACCGACACTGCATCGAACCACTGCCATTCAACTCGGTTTTAGCGTGGGCGTCAAGTACTAATGTTTCACGTGAAACATTTAGGTCGATGGCCTTACCCCGAATTGCGTGAAACTAGAGGGAGTCGTAAGAGTATCAATTGCAAGTGTTTCGCAAGAATCGCCTTGCAGAATTCTCCCCGACTCCCCAGGAATGTTTCACGTGAAACATCTCCTCAGGGTCTTCAGAGACCCGACAGAACCGTCTAACGCAGCCCGTGGGTCTCCGCTCCTCCTGGTTCCGCAGGGAGTCGAATACCTTCCTTCAAGAACGTTTCACGTGAAACATCGAGGGAGTCACCTCCAGACTGGCGATGCCAGGTTCTTCATCTCACTCCCCCGAAGCCACACAATTTGGGACCCCACAAAATTTCACGATTGTTTCACGTGAAACATCTCCTCAGGGCCTTCGGAGGCCTCCGACAGAACCGTCTGACGCAGCCCCCCGTGGGTCTCCGCTCCTTCTGATTCCGCAGGGGAGTCGAATGCCTTCCTTGAAGAACGTTTCACGTGAAACATATTGAGAACGTGTCCAGTAACTCCAGGGCGGTTTACCCCTGCTTCCTTCAACTCATCCTTCGAAATTTAAGGAATTTGTGCCGTAGAGGATGCAGGGGGTGTTTCACGTGAAACGTTAGAAGAGGGGTTTCTTCTTTGGGGTTCCGGACGGCCTGGGGTAGTCCCGGGAGGTAGATTTCTCCTTAACGAGGACCTCGTAGGCAGTTCCATACCGTGATCGGCCCTGAGCTACCAGGCCCAACAGACCAAGGCCTTTTTCACTCCAACGCTCCGCCGAGCGCTCACTCGGGGGTTCTGAGACAATGAGAACTCCCCCAACCTTCAAAAACCTCACTGCACATTCTGCCGTCACGGCTGGTGGTCCAAAGGAACGAGCAGTCACGAGATCGAACTTCCCCTCCAACTCCGGCCATCGAGCGGCTTCCTCAGCACGCGCGATTATTACTTTCCCGGTTTCCGGCGCTCCGGGCCAGGCGAGAACTTCCTTTAGAAAGTTACTCCGTTTGCCCATGGAATCAAGGAAAACCTCGTGGCAGCGCCAACGATCCAGGAGTACGAGTCCTGGTAAGCCTCCGCCACTTCCGAGATCAAGGAGGTCCGACGGGGGAGTCGGCCGTAGTGCCTCCCAGCAGAGAGCGAAGCCCTGCGCGTGCAAGATCTGGGGCTCAATCGGCTGTGGGCCTAAAAAACCCCGCGCCCTCGATTCCTCGAGGGCGCGGGGCAACCAATCACTATTCACGATGCCATTATGCCGGAGAGACCACCACGAAGCGACGAGGGTCTTCACCTTCTGAGCGCGTCACGACACTTTCGTTCTCAGAAAGGGCGTCGTGGACAGCTTTGCGGTCCGCGGCCGACATTGGTTCAAGGGCACGCTCTTCACCCGATTCGACGACGTCGACAGCAACTTGCTGGGCGAAGCGCCCGAGCGCGGCTACGCGACGCTCGCGGTACTGGGCGACGTCCACCAGGATCCGGTCGGTCCGACTGGGACTCTTAGACTGCACCACAGTACGCGTTACTTCCTGCAGAGCCTGCAACGTCGTTCCGCGTGGTCCCACCAGAACGCCAAGTTCCGTTGCGGGATTAGCGTTTACTGACAGCTCTACAGTCTCCGCGTCGAGCTCCCTTACCGAGACTTCCGCCGTAATGTCCATCGACGCCAAGAGCCCCACGAGGAACTCCTTCGCGATAGCACCTTGCTCGGCGAGCGAAATGCCCTCTGCCATACTGTCCTCCTTCGATGGACTCTTTTCAGACTTCTGGTTCCTTGGGTTGGACGACGATCTCGCCGTACTTCTTTCCTTCTCACGACGCGGTTCGCCTTCGGGCTTCTTTTCGGCACGAGGTCGTTCGGTTCGTCCAGCGCTACTGCGCGGACGGTCGTTTCGCTCGCCACCGGAGCGCCGTGAGCGCTTGGGTCGAGGTCCGCTGGGACGAACCCGGGCACGAACTCGGGCTTCGCCGCGGATCCGTCCAAAGAGACCGGCTTTCGGCTCTTCGAGAACTTCAACCTCGGCGTCGTCGCGATGAACCCCTAAGTGCGCGAGCGCACGGTCCATCGCCTCATCAACTGTCTTTCCTGTAGTTTCTACCCACTCCATGGGTTAACGCGCCTTTCTCTTCCGCTTCGCTTTCGAGCGAGGCTGACTTTGCGGTTTCGGTGCCGGTCGCGGTTGACTCTTCGACCGGCTATTCGATCGTGGCTGATTCGTGGGCTTGAGAGTTGAAGGTTTGGCCTTAGGTTTGTCAACGACTTCGCTGACACCCTCAATTGGCTCCCCGGCGGGTATCTCTCGCTCCTGCTCCGCATTCTTGTTGGGATTCGATACACCCGTTCGGAACATGATATCTTGAGTAATAATGCGTATCCCTGTAGAAATAATCATATACAACACAACGGCTGCTGGGATAACCAAGTAGAAATACGCGAAAACAATCGGAAGCACTCGCTGCATCATCAACTGCTGTGACGGCATTGGCTGACCGCGCTTGCGACTCAGGTTGTTCATCTGGGCCATCTGGAAGTACTGCATTCCAACGGCCACAGCAACGAAGATGAAGAAGGGGATCGCGGCCAGGGTCGAGCCGTGGGCGCCTATTGGAAACGGTCGAAGACTGAGGTCCATGCCCCACACATTGATGTGTCCCCCTGAGTGAACCAGGTTCTCGTACATCTTTGAGCTGTGCGGGATGTAACGCGGTTGCGACGTGATAACGCCGGCCTTGGAAGTGACCGTGCGAGCCAAACCCTTGATAACACTATAAAGAATGAAGAGGAACGGGGCCTGAAGCAACACGGGTAGACAGCCGCCGAGAGGGTTCACGCCCTCTTCTCGGTAGAGCTTCATCATCTCGTCGTTCAACATCTGACGGTTTTCGGGGCCCTTGTACTTCTGTTGAAGTTTCTTGATCTCTGGCTGCAGGCGCTGCATTGAGATCATGGACCGGGTGCTCTTCACCGTAAAAGGCGTCAAAAGACCCATAATGATGATCGTCAACAGGGCAATGGCGATGGCGTAGTTCGGTATCAGCCCGTAGAGGAAGGCCAACAACCACGCGACGGCGTGGAAGATCGGCTGGAAGATCCCACCAATGAAGTGGGTTAGGTTGTGCATGACGAGGAACTCCTAGTTTGCTTGGCTTCTGGTACAAGATCGATCCCGTGCGGGCCGAAGGGTCGACAGCGCAACAGTCGTCGGAGGGCCAGACTCGAACCCCGACCTGCTCCATGCACCTCGATCGCCTCGAGGGCGTAGCTCGAACACGAAGGGTAGAAACGACAGGGCGACACGCGTCCTGCGGTGAAGTTTTGGTAGACACCAATGAGGCCCAACAGCACCCGGGCACCGTGCGACTTAGTGAGCATTGGCTCGGTCAAGGGCTTGATGGAGGTGGTGGCGGAGTTCTTCATATGGGAGGTTTCCTATCTCAAAACCGCACCTGATCAGGTAAGTACCAGGTTGAGGTTGAGGTTCAAGGTCGTCGATAAGTGCTCGGAGTCGGCGTCGGATTCGATTGCGAACGACCGCGTTTCCGACCTTTCGACTGATCGCGTACGCCACGTCCACTGAACGACTCTCGGGCGAGCCAACCACGAAACTTATTCGTAGTGGGCCGCTCTGACCTCGTCCCGTGGGTGTCGCGAAGAGCGCGAACTGCCGGCGGGTTCGGACCCGACCGGGCACCCTAACTAGACCGTCAATTGGTGACGGCCCTTGTTGCGACGGGCCTTGAGGACGGCACGACCGGCTTTAGTGCGCATACGCGCGCGAAACCCGTGCGTCTTGGCCCTTTTCCTCTGGTTTGGCTGATATGTACGCTTCACGAAAACCTCTTCTCAAAATATGCTCTGCGCTTCGCGTTACCCCCGGGGGGTCGCTGGCGCGCCACAGCGTGCAATCTTACCCCAACGGCTGGACCGACCCCGGCGGGGAGAGACAAATAGGTGTAGGGTGGCTCTCCCTGGTGGGGATAGAGGTCGTTTTCGCGAGAGAACTGGTTGTGGATAATGTCAGATGTGAGCTGTGGAGGAACATTGTGCAAAGCGGTGAAGAAATCTGGACAGCCCTGCGAGACTCCTTGCGCGGTAACGCTTCTGAGGCAGTTTGGGCGGCCGGGCTCAGCACCCTTCGCCTTGTGGATTACCACGACAACGTGCTCGTCATCGGCGCACCGAATCAAATCCAGCTTCTGCGCGTACAACAGCGCTACCTACCCTTCATCACCGAGCAGGCGCAGCAGTTAGTCGGTAGTCCCGTCCAGGTTTCGCTCACCGTCACCGACACGTCGAACGCCACGAACCTCAAAGAGCCCGTCGCGGAGATCGTCGAACCCACGCCACCGGTCGTCACGGTCGCGTCAAGTGTTGATCAACCGGCCCGTCTCGATCCACGAATGACCTTCGACTCCTTCGTTCCCGGACCGTCGAACCGTCTCGCCTTCGCCGCCGCACAGTCGGTCGCCGAGACACCCGGACGCGCCTACAACCCGTTGATGATCTACGGAAACTCCGGATTGGGCAAAACCCACCTCCTCCACGCCATTGGGAACTACGTCCAGGAGAACTACCGCGGTCGAAAGGTCCTCTACGTCTCCACCGAGACCTTCTTGAACGACTTCATTCGCGCGATCCAGACCCGAACCCAACTGTCGTTGCACGAGCGCTACCGCGAGAACGACGTCCTGCTTATCGACGACATCCAGTTCATGGAGACGCGTGGGGAGACGTTCCACGAGGAGATCTTTCACACGTACAACGCGCTGCACGGCGAGGGTAAGCAGATCGTGTTGACTTCGGACCGTTCTCCGCGCGACCTCGCAGGATTACAGGACCGTTTTCGTAGTCGTCTCCTACAAGGCCTCGTCACCGAGATCGACCAACCTGACCTCGAGACGCGTATTGCGATCCTTCGCTCGAAATCGGAGCGTGAAGGCATCGCCCTACCCGACGACGTCGCCGAATGGATCGCCCAGCGGGTCCGTGACAACATCCGCGAGCTCGAGGGGTCGATCACGATGCTCCGGGCCTTCGCCAATCTGCGTCAAGAGCCCATCACGCTCGAACTAGCGAAGGCCCACTTGACGAACCTTGGTCAGGAACAGGTCATTTTGAAGCCCGAGACGATTCTCTCGGTGGTGGCCGACTTTTATGGCCTCTCCGTTGAGGACGTCAGAGGATCGAAGCGTCTGCGACCGTTGGTACACGCCCGCCACGTCGCGATGTACCTCATTCGAGACCTCCTCAACAACTACTCCTACCCGATGATCGCGCGAATCTTCGATGGACGTAACCACACGACAGTCATCAGTGGTGTTGAAAAGATCAAGGAAAAGCTCACGTCGAACCCCGAGATGCTGTCGCAGATTAATCAGTTAAAACGTCGTCTTCAAGGGGAGAGTTAAGAACGAAATTTGTGCGTAACGTTGGGCTCTCCCTGTTGATGAGGAGTTGACAACACCCCAGTACTCCACAGAACCTGAAGGTTGATGCCTGAGGGTTTAGAGAGTTACTCGCAGTCCTGTGGGTAGGGTGAGGTCTCGAAAACAAGGGGCGACCAGGGACGTTCAAGCTCCCGTCACTTATCCACACTACTACTACTACTAAGACTTCTTTACATAGAAATTGACACCGTAACCTCAGTAGCAAAGAAAGGTAGCTCTATGAAGTTCAAATCAGAACGCGACATGCTTGTCGAGGCACTCACCGCTGCAAGTCGCGTTGCCGCTACTCGTCTCATCGGCGCATCATCCGGTGTTCTGCTTTCGCTCACCGGAAACCAACTCGTCGTCACGGGTACGGATCTCGACATCACGGCGCGCACTACCGTCGACGTCATTGGAATTGAAGACGGATCGACAGTCGTACCGGCGCGACTCATTGTTGACGCGGTGCGCTCACTCGAAGCCGGTGCCGTGACGGTGTCCAGTGGGGAAGACAACGTCGAGATCTCACTCGGTCGCGCAAAATTCTCGCTGCGGACCTTTCCCGTTGTCGATTACCCAAAGTTGCCACCCGTGTCGGGGCCCGTCACGTCGATAGCAGCGCTCGACCTCATCCAGGGTCTCAACCAAGTGGTGCGCGCCGCGGCCAACGACGATGCCCGGCCCCTGTTGACGGGTGTTCTCTTTACGACCGAAAACGGCACCTTGCGACTCTTTGCGACCGACTCCTACCGCCTGGCGGTTCGCGATGTGCCGGGAGTGCAGGGAATTAGCGGGTCCCAAGACCTCCTCGTCCCGGCTCGAGCGCTTCAAGAACTCCAGCGCGCCGCTGCCTCGTTGTCGGCGGACGCGGAGATTGGTGTGACCCTCAGTGACGCCGAGATCTGCTTCGTCGTTGGCAACACCAGCATCGCGTCGCGACTCATCGACGGAAACTACCCTTCCGTGCTGCAGTTGATCCCCGCAAGTTTTCCCAATCAACTGCGAATCGCAAAGGACACGTTGCTCACGTCCCTGAAGCGCGCCAAGTTGCTCGCGAAGGATTCGACGTCGTCGGTGCGTCTCACGATGAAGGATCGCAACCTGGAGATTCGTACGCAGAGTCACGACGCCGGTGACGTCGAGGACCATGTGGACGCGGACTACACCGGCGAAGAGATGACCATCGCCTTCAACCCCGGTTTTCTCATTGACGGCGTCGAGGCCGTTTTCGGTGACGAGGTCGTGCTCGAGATGTCGGACTCGGTGCGCGCCGCCATGGTGCACGGTGTCGAAGACGTGCGATTCCGTTACCTGTTGATGCCCGTTCGAGTTCAGTAGTTGGGTTGATCGTCGTGGGTCTCCACGAACTCACGCTTCGTAACTTCCGACTCTTCAGCGAGTTCTCCTTCGAGCCCGATCCTGACGCCGTCACGGTCTTTCTCTCGCCAAATGGCACCGGGAAAACGTCAGTGCTGGAGGCAGTGAACGCACTCGCTACGGCGTCGTCGTTTCGCACGAGCGCGGCGAGTGACATGATTCGAAATCGTGAGTCGACAGCGGAAGTTCACGGCGTGATATTCCAGCAAGAACGCAGAGTTCAGGTCGATTTGACGCTCACCAGAGGCGTTCGTAACACCACCAAACGAATGCTGGTGAACGGTCAGCGACCACGTTCGAGAGCCGAGCTCTCCGAGGCGCTGCCCCTCACGGTCTTCACGCCTGAAGGGGTTGACGTCGTGCGCGGTGGACCGGAGAACCGGCGCACGTACCTCACGAATCTCCTGACCGACGTCGAGCCGTTGACCGGCGAAATCATCGAACGATTTAACCGTGTACTGAGTCAACGAAACGCGTTGCTGCGCGCGCTCGAGGGTAACCGTCCTTCGCTCACACAACAGACCGAGTTGGAACTGTGGACGAGCGACTTCTGCGAGGTGAGCGATGAACTCCTCCTTCGTCGTGAAGCACTCCTCGATCAGCTCGCGCCACTCGTGATGCGTTACTACCAAGACCTCGCCGAGAACACGAATCACGTCGGAGTTCGTTACGAGAAATCGTGGACGGCGAGTCTGCCCGAAGCGCTCGTCGCCTCCTTCAATGACGATCGCTTTCGCGGGTACACGACGGTGGGACCGCATCGCGACGACGTCGAACTTTCGCTCGAGGGCCGAGACGCTCGGCGTCAAGCCTCACAGGGTGAACAGCGCTCGCTCGCACTCGCATTGCGTCTCGCCGGCCACGAACTGGTGCGCCAGCAGCGTGGGGTCGACCCGCTCCTCCTGCTCGACGACGTGTTCAGTGAACTCGATCCCGTGCGCAGTAATCGTCTCCTGGGGCTACTCCCAGTGGGCCAAACCATGGTCACGACGGCGTCACCGCTTCCCGGCGCGCTCGCACCTGCCGCCGTGATCGATCTCACCCGGGTGTTGTCGTGAGAGGGCGTGAAGAGCAACCAGCGGCATTGAGCGAGCTTTTGGACACGCTTGCGGGACGCCTTCGACGGGTCGATCTACGTCTCATCGACGAAGCGCGCCAACTCTGGCCGACCGTTGTGGACCCAGTGCTCGCCGAGCACTGTCGCGTTGAATTGATCAAGGACGGTGTACTCATCGTGAGTGTTCCGTCAGGTGCGTTCGCGCAACAAGTGGTGATGCAGAGCCCGTCAATTTTGAGTGGATTTTCATCACTCGGAAAGCGTGCGCCGACGTCACTAAAAACGGTAATGAAATAACTGAAAAAAGTCGCCGAAACAGGCGTTTCGAGTGGCCGTTTTCGATTAGAAGTCACAGCGTGTCGGGTAGGATGGAAGAGTCATTTCATTGACGACGCTGGCACGCAAAAGTGCCCAAATATTTGTATCGAAAGGTTTCCTTCGTGGCCGATAAGACCAAAGGATCTGCTAGCTACGGCGCTAGTGACATCACCGTACTTGAAGGTTTAGAGCCGGTACGGGTACGTCCCGGTATGTACATCGGCTCGACCGGTCCAGCGGGGCTGCACCACCTCGTTGTGGAGGTCGTGGACAACTCCGTCGACGAGGCAATGGCCGGGTTTTGCACGAGAATCGACGTCACGTTGCTCGCGAACGGCAGCTGTCGCGTCGCGGACGACGGGCGTGGCATTCCCGTTGAAGAACACCCCCAGTACAAGGGGAAATCGGCCGCCGAGATCGCGCTCACGATGTTGCACGCCGGAGGCAAGTTCGGCGGCGGCGGCTACAAGGTCTCGGGTGGTTTGCACGGTGTCGGCATCTCTGTCGTGAACGCTCTTTCGACCGAACTTCATCTCGAAGTCGATCGCAACGACAACCACTACGAAATGACGTTCAAAGACGGCGGTAAGCCCCAGGGCAAGCTCAAGGTCACCGGGCCGGCACCGCGCGGGCGCACCGGTACGACAGTGACGTTCACGCCCGATCCGACGATCTTCGAAGAAGTGGAGTTTCGCGCGCAGACGATCGTCGAGCGTTTGCAGATCATGGCGTTCTTGAATCGAGGTCTCGAGATTCGTTTCGTCGACGAACGAAAGGGTCGTGAAGCCAAAGAGACCTTCAAGTACAACGGCGGCATCGTTGACTACGTCCGCCACCTCAACAACACCAAAGAATCGCTCTTTCGAAAGGTCGGCTCCTTCGAGCAGTCCGAAGAGAACCAAGAGGTTGAGGTTGCCTTCCA
This sequence comes from Acidimicrobiaceae bacterium, assembly GCA_003141815.1. GTDB lineage: Bacteria > Actinomycetota > Acidimicrobiia > Acidimicrobiales > RAAP-2 > RAAP-2. Next base: position 15,448 of record PLNQ01000158.1, read on the forward strand.
GTGGAACACCGGCTACTACGAGAGCATTTACTCCTTCGCGAACGGCATCTCCACCATCGAGGGGGGAATGCACGAAGAGGGTTTCCGTAAGGCCCTCACGAACGTGTTGAACCGTTACGCCCGCAAGCGCAACCTCCTCAAGGAAAAAGAGGAGAATCTCAAGGGCGAGGACATCCGCGAAGGCCTCACCGCCATCGTCTCGGTACGCCTGCGCGACCCCCAATTCGAGGGCCAAACGAAGGGAAAGTTGGGCAACGTGTCCGTCCGTTCCCTCGTCGAGCGCGCCACGAATGAAAAGTTGGCCGACTGGTTGGAAGAGAACCCCCGTGAAGGCAGCCAGATCGTCGCCAAGGCCATCTCGGCCTCTCGAGCCCGCATGGCGGCACAGGGGGCCCGGGACCTCACCCGTCGAAAGAACGCTCTCGACGGCGCGGGACTGCCTGGCAAACTCGTGGACTGCTCGTCGAACGAACCACGTGAGTGCGAACTGTTCATCGTCGAAGGCAACTCGGCCGGCGGTTCGGCGAAGGACGCGCGCAACCCCCGCAACCAAGCGATCCTGCCCATTCGCGGGAAGATCTTGAACGTCGAAAAGGCCCGCTCCGACAAAATCCTGCGAAACACCGAGATTCAGGCGCTGGTGTCGGCGATTGGTGCCGGCGTCGAGGGTGAGTTTGACGTGACGAAGATTCGCTACGACAAGATCATCTTGCTGGCCGACGCCGACGTCGACGGTAGCCACATTCGCACCCTTCTCCTGACGTTCTTCTTTCGCCAGATGACCGAGCTCGTGAACAGTGGTCACGTTTACGTGGCCCAGCCGCCGCTCTACTCCACGTTGGTCGGTAAGGAGAAGGTCTACCTTCGCGACGACTCGGCGAAGGCGCTTTTCCTGGCCGAGCACCCCGACCACAAGAACGACTTCCAGCGTTTGAAGGGTCTGGGTGAGATGGACTTCGACGAGTTGCGTGACACCACCATGGACGCCACGAAGCGCGCGCTCTTACAGATCACCGTCGAACAAGCGGCACTGGCCGACGAAGTCTGTTCAATTCTCATGGGTGACGACGTCCCGCAGCGTCGCCACTTCATTCAAACGAACGCGAAAGACGTTCGCTTCCTAGACATCTAGGAACGGGGGATCATGGCACGTACACCAAAAGGACCAAGCGGCGGAGACTCCTCAGGCGAGGAAGTCGTCGGTTACATCGAACCAATCGAGATCAACCTCGAGATGGAGCGCTCCTTCCTCGAGTACTCCATGTCGGTCATCGTGTCGCGGGCGCTGCCCGACGTTCGCGACGGGCTGAAGCCCGTGCACCGTCGCATCTTGTACTCGATGTTCGACCAGGGGCTGCGGCCCGACCGGCCGTTCGCGAAGTGTGCCAAGGTCGTCGGTGACGTGATGGGAACGTACCACCCCCACGGCGACTCTGCCATCTACGACGCGATGGTTCGCATGGTGGTGGACTTCTCGATGCGTCACCCGCTCATCAGTGGACACGGCAACTTCGGTGGCACCGGAGCCGATGAAGGCGCGGCCGCCATGCGCTACACCGAGTGTCGACTGGCGCCCCTGGCCCTCGAGATGCTGGACTCCATCGACGAAGAGACCGTCGACTTCGAAGCCAACTACGACAACTCCACCCAACAGCCCGTGGTCTTGCCCTCGAGATTTCCCAACCTCCTCGTCAACGGGTCCCAGGGCATCGCCGTGGGAATGGCCACGAAGATTCCTCCCCACAACCTGGGTGAAGTCATCGACGCGACGCTCTATTTGTTGGCCAATTCCGAGGCGACACCTGACGACCTGATGAAGTTCGTGAAAGGTCCCGACTTTCCCACGAAGGCCCAGATCCTCGGCCGACAGGGGATTCTCGACGCCTACCGGACCGGTCGTGGCTCGATCAAACTGCGCGCCGTCGCCGAGATCGAAGAGACCGGGAAGGACACTCGCATCGTCGTCACCGAGTTCCCCTACGAGGTGTCCCCCGAGTCGATCGAAGAGAAGATCTCCGACCTCGTGAAGAACGGCGACCTCGAGGGCATCGCCGCGGTGCAGAACGACTCCGCGGGACGCCAGGCTCGTCTCGTCATTCGTTTGAAGCGCGACGCCAACGCCAACGTGGTGCTGAACAAGCTGTACAAGAACACGTCATTGCAGACCTCCTTCTCGGTGAACATGCTGGCCCTCGTGGACGGCGTACCACGCACGTTGAACTTGGCCCAGGCACTCACGCACTACATCGCGCACCAGGTCGACGTGGTGACGAGGCGTACCCAGTTCCGTCTTCGTAAGGCCGAAGCCCGTGCGCACATCGTGGAGGGCCTCTTGAAGGCCATCGACATGTTGGACCAGGTCATCGCGACGATTCGCGGATCCGACGACCGTCCGGCGGCGCGAATCGCACTCATGGCGGCGCCCTTCTCGTTCAGCGAGGAGCAGGCGAATCACATCCTGGACATGACCCTGGGGCGCCTCACGCGTCTCGGTCGTAGTGAGCTCGAAGAGGAGATGGCCAAACTTCGCGAGACCATTGCCGATCTTCAGTCCATCTTGGCGAGCGACACGAAGTTGCGCGCCGTGATCGCCGACGAGATCACCGTGCTGCGCAACAAGTACGCCGACGAGCGTGTCACCCAGATCGTGAACGATCCCGGCGAACTCGGCGTCGAAGACCTCATCCAGGACGAGGAGATCGTCCTCACCCTGACGCGTGCTGGCTACGTGAAGTCCGTCGCCGCCGACGCTTTTCGCACGCAGGGGCGCGGTGGGCGTGGCGTGCAGGGCGCGAAGTTACGCGACGAGGACTTCGTCGATCAGATCATTCACACGACGACCCTCGCGCACCTCTTGTTGTTCTCTAACCGGGGAAGGGTCTTTCGCCTGCGTGGTCATGAGATCCCGATGAAGGAGCGCACCGCCAAGGGCACAGCCGTCGTGAACCTCTTGAACCTCCAACCCAACGAGTCGATTCAGGCCATCGTGACCACGGACGACTTTCCGAAGGACAAGTTCCTCATGTTTGCGACAGCGAACGGCACGGTGAAGAAGACGGCGTTCAGTGAGTACGACAAGTCGCGCCGCGAGGGCTGGATCGCGATCAACCTGCGCGAGGGCGACGAGGTGGTTCGCGTCGTACCTACGAGTGGCGACGACGACTTGATGATGGTGACGTATCGCGGTATGGCGATCCGCTTCAACGAAGTGGAAGTACGCGAGATGGGTCGTGACGCCACGGGCGTTCGGGGCATCAAACTGAAGCCCGACGATCGGGCCATCTCGCTCGACGTGGTGCGAGACGAAGCCGACCTCTTCGTCGTGACCGACACCGGTTTCGGTAAGCGAGTGAAGACGGAGCGGTTCAATCGTCAAGGTCGCGGGGGACAGGGCGTTCGCGCAATCAAGTTGACGGCCGCGCGCGGCTTCGTGGTCGCTGCCTTCATGGTCTACCTGGACGACGAAGTGCTGCTCGCTTCGAGCGGTGGGGTACTTATCCGCACGCCGGTACGCGAAGTCTCGTCCCAAGGTCGTGACGCGACGGGTGTTCGCGTGATGAACCTCGACGAGGGTCACGCGGTCGCGGCGGTCGCGGTGGTGCCGTCCGAACAAGAGGACTGAGCAGAACAACTAGGCCGCTCGGCGCTCCCACGCTCGGCGCAACACGTCGGCGATCTTCTCCGTGCCCTGCGCGCCGAGCACCAAGAACTTGTTGTCGATGAGTATCGCGGGGACGCCGGTGACGCCGAGTTCCTGCGCGGCGCTCTCATCGGCGCGAACGTCCAGGGAGTACGCGTCGGTCGCCCAGAGCGACGAGGCGTCAGTGACGCCGACGTCGTTGGCGAGTTCGCTCAAGCGTTCGTGGTCGCTAATGAGGAGACCCTCGGAGAAGTACGCCGCGAAGAGTCGTTCACTCATCTCGTCGCTCAGACCCTGCGTCGAGGCGAGCGCGATGAGTCGATGGGCGTCGAAGGTGTTCGTAGGTTTCGCCGTCGCCAACGACCAGGTCATCCCGAGTTCGAGCGCCTGTGCTTCGAGGCGATGGTGCAGGACCTCAGCCTGCTCGACGGGCATGGCGTACTTGTCGGCGACGAGTTGTGCCAGTGACGTCGCGAGATCCTTCGGCGTATGGGGATCGAGTTCGAAGGCGTGATGGTTCACGACGACGTCGTCGCGGTGCTCAAAGGTCTCGAGCGCGAAGGCCAGTTGGCGCGACCCGAGATAACAGAAGGGACAGATGACGTCACTCCAAATATCGATTGAAAACGCGTCATTCACCGCTAAATCGTTTCACAGTTTGGCAAAGCTCTCATTCTCTGCCCGCGGGATCTTCTACACGTCATGGTTTGATTTTACGATTCGTCAAAGGTCGTGTGACAACCGAGCGCGCTCGCGAGCCGGTAAAGCCCGGCGGTAATGGTCTGCGATGGTCGCAAGGAAACCACTACCTAGAATGGAACGATGGGAACCCGCGAACTGAGGACTGGTGAGGCGCACGCGCGCGACTCGACGGCTCCGCGACGTTCGCCGAGCACCCACAGCACCGAGCCATTAGGTCGCTAAATGCTCATCGTTCGAGATTTAGGGATAGAGATTGGCCCTCGCCGTCTGCTCGACCCAGTGTCCTTCGTCGTCGGCAACGGCGAGAAGGTCGGGCTGGTCGGGCGAAACGGCGCGGGAAAGTCCACGCTGCTCTCGGTGCTACTCGGGTACCACCCCGAACACCTTCGCGTGACCGGCAACGTCGCCACGCAGGGCTCCCTCGCGCACCTGCCCCAAGAACCCGTGCCCGGTGGACTCGGTGTCGAGCCCATCGGGCTCTCGCACGTGCTGTCGGCGAGGGGCATCGACAGTCTCGATGCGGACATGCAGCACGCGCGACACGCGTTAGCAGCCGACCCCACCGAGGAGACCATCGCGCGCTTCACCTCGCTCGAGGAGGAGTTCCGCGAACGAGGCGGTTACGAGGCCGAGTCGGAGGTCGCGCGACTGGCCGACGGGCTCGGATTGGAGGAAGATCTCTTGCTCGAGGACCTGAGTTCACTCTCCGGAGGTCAGCGCCGTCGCGTGGACCTCATGCGCGTGCTCTACGAGCAACCCGAGACGATGGTGCTCGACGAGCCAACGAACCATCTCGACAAGGCGGCGAAGCGCTGGCTCTTCGACGAACTCGAACAGTTTCGCGGCACGGTGCTGGTGATCAGCCACGACCTGCCCTTGTTGGACCGCTCCATCGACCGCGTCCTGGCGCTGCGTGACGGGCAACTGCGCGAGTACCGGGGCAACTACACCAAGTTCCTGCAACTCGAAGAAGAGCGTCGCCTTTCCGAGGAGAAGGTCGCTGCGCACCAGGACGCCAAGATTGATCAGTTCTCCCAATTGGCTAACTCCATGCGTGGTCAGACCGCGAAGCGCGCACGGCTCGCCAAAGTATTGGACCGACGGGTCGAGAAGCTAAAAGACAACCGTATCGAGGTGACCAAGAAGGAGAAGAAGGTCGTCTTTAAGCTGCCTCTGCCACCGCGAAGTGGCGACGTACCAATGACGGTCGAGCACGTGGCCGTTCGCTACGGCGCCCTCGAGGTACTTCGCGACGTGAACTTCATCACGCGACGCGGCGACCGCATCGTCATCGTCGGCAAGAACGGCGCGGGCAAGTCTTCGATGCTGCGCTGCCTGGCCGGGACCCAAGAGGCCCAAGAGGGCGTCGTCAAGTTCGGCGCCAACGTGATCGTCGGCTACTTCGCCCAGGAGAACGAGCAGTTGGACTTCACGAAGACGGTGCTCGGCAACCTCGACAACTCGACGGTTGAATCCGACGTGCAGCGCCGTTCGATGCTCGGCGCCTTCGGCCTGAAGGGTTCCGCCGCGCACCAAATGCCCGCGACGTTGTCGGGTGGTGAGCGAGCGAAGCTGGCCCTCGCGATCCTCGCCTCGTCGAACGCCAATCTTTTGCTCCTCGACGAACCTACGAACAACCTGGACCCGGCGAGTGTCGACGCCCTGGGCGAAATGATGCGACAGTGGAAGGGCACGATCGTAGCGGTGAGCCACGAACGGGGCTTCGTCGAAGCTCTCGAGCCCACCCACGCGGTGTTGTTGCCCGAGGAGTACTTCGATATCTGGGACGATCGGTACATGGACCTGATCGAACAGCGCTAGTTCGTCAGTTGAGGTGGCGCTCTGAGGCCCAGTGCGAGAGTTGATGACGGTTCGAGAGTTGTAGTTTTCGTAGCACCGACGACACGTGGCTCTCGACGGTCTTGGTGGAGATCTCGAGTTCGGTGCCGATGTCGCGATACGAGTAGCCCCGGGCGATGAGTCGCAGTACTTGACGCTCGCGCGGCGTGAGTAAGTCGAGATCGGGGTCGACGTCGCCAGCCTCGAGGTTCTTGCCTTCGAGGGAGAACGCGTCGAGGACGAAGCCCGCGAGTCGTGGGGAAAAGACGGCGTCGCCGGCTGCGACGCGATAGATCGCGTCGAGCAGATCGGGCCCCGAGATGTTCTTCGTCACGTAGCCCCGCGCGCCCGCACGAATCACACTGATCACGTCCTCGGACGAGTCCGATACCGAGAGGGCGAGGAAGCGCACGTCGGGGCACTTGTCGCCCACGGCGTGTAATACCGCGAGTCCACCCCCGCCGGGCATGTGAACGTCGAGCAACACCACGTCTGGAGTTCGCTCGACGATCATTTCGATGGCCACGTCCACTTCGTCGGCCTCGCCCACGATGTCCACCGAGCCAGCCAGTTCGCTGCGGATGCCCGTGCGGATGAGTTCGTGATCGTCAACGAGGAAGACGCGGGGCTGTCCTGAGGCCATCAGGGAGTCCGAGGGAGGCTCAGTTGCACCTCGGTGCCGATACCGCGCGTGCTCTTCAATGAGGAGGTCCCGCCATGTTGGGTCATGCGCTGGCGGATGGAGAGCGCGATGCCCTGACGGTCGTGGGGGATGGCGTCGACGTCGAATCCCTTGCCCTGGTCTCGCACGAAGAGGGACACGGCGTTCGCTTCGACCTCGGCGTAGATCGACACCGAAGAATCCTCCGACCACCGCGCCGCATTGATCGCGGCTTCGCGGCCCGCCGCTACGAGCGCCAGCACGTTGCCATCGGCTGCGCAGTCGCCCACGACCACGAGCTCGACCTTGACGCCGTAGTCGCTCTCGATCTCACCTTCGAGCGCGTGCAGCTGCGATGCATAGGTGCCGGCCTCGTCGTCCACGCCGGATTGGTCGGGGTCGAAGAGCCACTGGCGAAGTTCGCGTTCTTGATTGCGGGCGAGACGCACGACGGCACTCTCGTCGCCGGCGGCGCGTTCGATGAGGGTGAGGGTTTGGAGGACCGAGTCGTGCAGGTGCGCGGCGACGTTGGCGCGCTCTTCCACGCGCACGCGGGCTCGACGTTCGCCTGAGAGTTCATTCAGCGTGGCGAGCCACCACGGCGCGAGGAGGATCAGCACGCCTGCGATGAGGATGATCGTGCCAAAGAGCACGGGCGTCGTCCCGCCCCAGTAGCCATGCAGGCGCGACAAGGTCCTCAGTCCCAAAAGTACGAGCACGGTGCCCAAGAGCACGCGCAGCAGAAGATTCTTCTTGCTGGGCGACGTGGGGACGCGAATGAGGGGCGCCGAGCGTACGAGCTCTTCTAGGTGCTTGTGCTCGTCGGGCGTGGCGCCGCGCCAGACGCCGATCACACCGGCCACGCTGAGGAGGAAGGGCCACGTGTAGACCCCGAGGCTCGGGATGCCGAGGCGGTCGAGTACGACGATGAGGGCCACGACCAAGATGAGACCAAACAGCGCGCGGTGCAACTCGCGGCGGCGCCCGAGCAATCGATGGGCGATCGACTGTGTCTCGTTGGCCCGCGGCAACGTGAGCCAGAGCAGCATGTACAACAAGAGTCCGACGCCCGACACGATCGCGAGGAGCGAGAAGATGATCCGGATCGTGCGCTCGTTCACGCCGAGGCGAATAGCGAGTCCGCCGCAGACACCGCCGAGAATCGCGTTCTCGACGCCACGTCGAAACGGCCGGTGCGGCGTGCCGATGACGGCGCGAGGGGGTGATTCAATACTCACGTCGCTCCTCTCGTCGAGTGAACGATTTCACTTTCCTTCCAATTCTTCCACGGGCGTGGCGCTATTGCTCTAAGGGATAACCCTGAGCCCACGACACGGCTCGGGAGTGAACTTGGGGTTCGCCCTGATAGGCGAGGTGCCGAGCGGAACTTACATTGGGGTGCATGGACGAGCCTCACAACGCCAACCACGACGACACCAAGACGGAATCGACGACGCTTCATCGAAGTACGACGAAGAAGGTCTTCGGTGGCGTCGCCGGTGGCATCAGCGAACGATTCGACGTGGACGCCAACATCGTTCGTGTCGTGTTCGTCGTGCTGGCCCTCGCCTACGGTCTCGGCGCCGCCATCTACCTCGCGATGTGGGCGCTCATCCCACGTGCAACGAGCGAAGGCGTCGACGTCGCGCCCGAAGAGGAGCTGGACCCTTCTCGTGTGCGGTGGCTGCGGTTCGCGCTACCACTCGGGGTGCTCGTGCTCGCCGTGGTCATCATCGCGGCGTTTCACAACGTGCTGCGCTTCGGTGCGGGCCTATCCGTCGCGTGGCTGGTCTTTCTCGTGGTCATTGCGATCATCGCGCTGCGCGCGCCGGCGCGTCGACTCACCTTCCGTCGATTTCTCGCACTGGGATTCTTGAGCTTCTTGAGTTTCCTCATTCTCGTCACGGGGTCGTTCCTCGTCACGGTGCAGGTGATTGGTGTGCCCTTAGAGGGCGGCAGTGGCGTCAAGGAGTGGCGACCCTCGGCGATCGCCGAAGTGCAGCGCACGTACCACGGCGCCTTCGGGAGTTCCACGATCGATCTTCGCAACGTACCGTTCGCGCCGGGGACGTGGTCCATCACCGCAAGCCAAGGCGTTGGTGTATTGACCATCGATGTGCCCTCGAACGTCACCCTTGACCTACGAACGCACGTGGGCATCGGCAACGTGCAAGACAACCTCTATGAGTTTCTCGCCCCGACGAGATCGACGGCCACGCGTGCGAAGACGGTCTACCTCGATCTCAATCTCGAAGTCGGTATCGGCCAGATTCAGATCAATCGATCCGAGGTTGCACGCGCTGTCCCGATCCCCCCGACTCCTCCAGCACCGCCTAGTAATTGATGACGCCGTGCGAACTTCCGGGACCGCTGACGTGAACGTAACTGGGATCGACAGCAAGTTCGTTCCAGATGCCACTAGACGTTGAGCCGTCGGCACTGGTGATGAGACCCGTGTAGCTGTACACGGGAAGGAGCCACAGCGAACCGTCCGTCAGTTGGTAGGTCTGCAGCGTGATCGAGTCGTTGTCGAGGGTGACGTTAACGATGGGAGGACCGGAAGGCACCGGCGACGTCGTGTCCGTGGAGCCTGGGTTGACGCCAGAACTCGTGCCGCTACCCGTGCTCGATGAACCCGTCGTGGGAGAGGTGGCGGGGAGGCGACTCTGCTGCTCCGCGTTGAGTGCGGTCACGCCCGCGGCGAGACTCTGCAAGGGGTAGCCGGTCGCGGAGCCCACACTGAACGCGGGACCGGACGCGCTCACCACGTTGTTGTTCGTGTCAACGGAAAAACTCACGTACTGGTCGGTGCTGAATCCAACCACGTCAACGTTGTAGGTCACGTCTTCGGTACTCGCCGAAGTCGGTGTCGAGCTGCTGTCCGTTGACGACGTAGTGCAGAAGCTCGGCGCCGAGATGGTGTAGTCGTAGCCCAACTTCGTCAGGTAACGCTGCACGTCGGCCGCCAAGGTCGTTTGACTTGGCAGATTGGATGTTGAGGAGTTCGTCGAGGTTGTCGACGGTGCGGCCGAGTAGGTCCACTGAGGCAATCCAGCGCTCGAGTAGTCGAGAGTGGCGCCCGACGAACTCGTGACCAACCAGTCGGAACTGCCGCCGCTCGGGGTCACCGCCGAGCCCGAGACTCCAAAGACTGCCGCGATACGGGTCGCTTCGCTCGAGGCGCTGTCCGGGATCTGAAGTTGGTAGGAGGGACTCGTGGGCGTCGTCGCGCTGAGGCCCGGGCCGGCGCTGAAATTGAATTTCTCGTAGATCTGCATTGCGCCCGAAGCCGAGAAGCCGGCGCTCTTGGGCGTGTTCGCCCCGGTTGCACTCTGGATCGCCAACACGGGAAGACCGGATACGGCGCCTTGAAACACAGCCACCGCACCAGCCGTCACCAGCGCGCCGGTGACGAGCGTACCCGCGAGTTTCAACTCGATCCTTCGCCAAAGTCCAAGCTTTCTCGTGACGGGCTGGTTCGTAATTCGCGAAATGAGCGCGTCGAGGTCGCGGTGTTGGTACGACTGTCCGGCCGCGGGATCGAGTGCGGCGAGACGATCTTCAAAGTCACTCACGGGTACTCCTTCGTCTTCCTACCTTGTTACTGTCGCGCGTCACGTGAAACTTTCAGTGGACTTCCGCGGCACTGAGAAGTTCGCGGAATCGACCCTGCGCGCGTGACAGTCGCACCGCCGCCGCGTTGGTGCTGATGACGAGAAACGCGCCGAGGGTGCGGGTGTCGAGTCCGTCCCACGCGTTCAGCAACAACACTTCGCGTTCGTCGTCACTCAGGGCCGTGAGGGCTTCGCGGACACTGGTGTCAGCGATGACGTGCTCTTCGGCCGACGCCTCATTCGCCACGGGTGGGAGAGTGGCTTCGAAGGCGGAGCGACGATTCTTCGAGCGTCGAGCGTTACGCAACACGTTTCGTGCCACGCCAAGCATCCACGGCAGTTCAGCGTCAGTGGGGACGCTGTCGAGCCGGCGCCACACCACGATCATTGTCTCTTCGACGAGGTCATCAAGGTCCGCGGGCGTAAGCGGATACAGACGTCGGCGCAGGTAGTTACCTACGGCCGACGAGTGCTCGCGAAGGAGTCGTGCGAAGCGATCCTCGTCTTCAGAGCCCATAACCTTCTTCTGTCCGTACGACCCCGATTCTTACCCACAAATCAGCGTTCTCGTAGGGCAGTGAGCCAGCGTTCTACGCGCTCGGTATCGGCGCCCAGGGACCGAGGCCGCGGACCCTCGTGGGGGTGACGTGAATGACAAAACCGTCGGGAGGGTTGGGCATGGGTGGAAACACCGTCCCCGGTCCGACGTAACGCTGCGACAACGCTTGTAAAAGCGCCGGTACTCCACCCTCTTCGACGCGGGCCGTTCTTTCGATGATGAGGTGGTGTTGCATGCCCCACTGATTTCCCTCCGCCTCGATCGAGAGCGACACCCTTTCGTCGCGCTTGATGTTGGCGACCTTCTGGTCGCTCATAAGTTTGCCAATCACGATGTCGTCGCCGTCGAGGCCGACCCACACGATGGTCGTATGGGGTCGACCGTCCTTCGCGATCGTCGTGAAGTGCGCAAGTCGGCCCGACGCGACGACGTTGCGCACTTCGGGGCTGAGGGTAACGGATTCCATGGCACCTCCAACGTCTCGATGACTTGTTCTCGGCACTCGATGTATTGAGTTATCGCCATGATACGAAGTGACGTCGCCACGTTTCCGAGGGACTATCTCTCGAGGAGACGAGCCTCATCGGCACTGGTCAGCCACCGTTTCGGCCACGCTCGCTCGCCCCACCACGACGTCACGTCGTCGACGCTGTCGGTGAGCGGGCGAAAGTCGAGCCCGTTCGCTTGCGCAAGCGAGCTGTCCATGGCGAGGACGGTCTCGCTCTGCGCTCCGGACCAGAGTGGGAACTTGTCTTCGAGTTTCAATTCGATGACGTCCTCGGCCGTGACCTCGCGCAGCGTCGTACCTTCCGGGGCGACGTGCGAGGCGATCTGTTCGACCATGTTGAAGAAGTGATCGCCCGGCTGGGGCCCCGCGACGTGAAAGGCTCCTTGGAGATGCCCCTCGGCGACGCGAACAACGAAGTTGGCGAGGTCGCGCGCGTCGACGTACTGCATGTTGTTGTCGCGAGGTCCGGGCACCGCGACGACGCCGCCGCGGCGAACGCGCTCCACCCAGTACGGGAAGCGAAGCGTCGCGTCGAAGGAACTGATGATGAACGTTGGTCGAACCATGGTGGCGGTGTCTCCGAAGTACTGCAGTCCCGCGCGTTCACTCGCGGCCTTCAATGGTCCGTACGTCTCGCTGGTGATGGGAGCGTCGGGATCGGCCTTGTCGTCACCCCACAACGTGACCGCGGACTCGTTCGCCCCCGCGAACGGCGGGTCCTCGTACGCGGAGATGGAAGAGATCTGGATGTAGTAACCGCCTCGGTCCTCGATCGCGTTCGCCAGACGTTCGACGTCACTCGGGCGATAGGCGATCGCGTCGATCGTGGCGTCAAACGTCCGGTTCGCCAGCGACGAGAGGTCGCCTTGACGATCACCGACGATTCGTTCGATCTTCTCGGGCACGTCGTTCGGTGTGACACCACGATTCAACACCGTGACGTCGTGACCTTGGTGCCACGCGGACCACGAGATTGCGCGTCCCACGAACGACGTACCGCCCACAATCAATAACCTCACGACGACTCCATTCCGTTAACGGCTCCACGCTAGAGGCCGAACTTCTCCTTCACGATGGCTAGCACTTCGTGAACCGTAATCATTTGGTCCGGGTCGGTCGACGCGGTCAACCCGCATAAGTTAGCGAGGCCGAGGCCGTAACCCATTGCGGATTCGGCGACTACCTGAACTGCTCAAAGGGCGCCAGCGCTACGTTGTGTGAAATCTGCTGTGAAGGAGAAGGGATGCGAAGTACCTTGTCACGTTCGCTCCACGTTTAGAGAAAACCAAATCGACCGAGTGGCCAAATACGAAGGAACGCTTTGCCAATGATGCTGGAGCGCGGGACGGTGCCCCAGTAACGACTGTCACACGAGGCCGGCTGATTGTCGCCCATCATGAAGTATTCGTTCTTGGGGACGGTGACGTTGCCGATTGGTCGTCCTAAGGGCTCGTTGTGCGCCCAGGTCTGCGTGAGAGCATTTCCGTTGACGTAGATCGTGTTTCCTTTCGAGGAGATCGTCTCGCCCGGGAGTCCAATAACCCTCTTGACGAGGTCGGTCACGGTGTCGCCGCAGTCATTGACGACGGCGGCAGGCGCTTTGAAGACCAAGATGTCGCCGCGGTGAATTGTCCCGAGTTCCACGCTGAGCTTGGAGACCAGGATTCGGTCCCCGATCTGTAGTGTCGGCTCCATTGAGCCTGATGGGATGTAGAAAGTCTGAAAGACGTAGGCGCGTATCAAGAGTGACACGAGTACCGCAATGGCGACCACCAAGATCCACTCGATGAGCGATCGGGACCGAGATCTCGCTCTTTTCGCTGGAACCTCGTCGACGTCGAGGGGTTCCACAAGAGTCACGGGTTCAACTCTACTTTCGACGACATTGGCATTATTTTCGGGCCACTTCGTGTCCAGCGCTGCACAGTGGTGAGTGACGTGATTCGCTCCTGGAGGTGACGTTCGACCTGGTTACAGGTCGAACGCCGACGTCGTGACCGTGGCCGTCACGCGTTTGTCGCGGACGCGTCGCGAAGCTTCGTCGCGGCGTGGAGAGAACGACACCACCGCCTTTTCGCGATTCGACGTCGTACAGATCGCCTTCGAAAAGTCACGTGTTCGGTCGGCTCGAGAGTAAGAATGGGATTACGAACTCGTGCCGTCCCTTTCACGGAGATGGACTGTTTCGGAGTCAAGGGTGATGAGTCGTGTGATTGCTGAGCGAGCGCCAACGTTGGCCGGGCGCTTTTGGGAAGCGCTCGAGCCGATACACGCGGTTGTGTACTTTGCGCCGGAGTCTGTCGACGCCGCGACGCGGGTCGGACTGAGCGAATTTTGGATGAGTTATTTCGCGGGACGCTTCGCGCCGCTCGGCGCGGTCGAGGCCGCGCCCGTCGTCGCGATGGCGTACGGGTTCGCGCCCAGCATGGTGGCGCGATCGATTCCCCAAGCGTGGACGTTCGCCAATCCCTCCTCGGTAGTGGACGCCCGACTACGAGGCGCGTCGCAAGCCTTATCGAAGAATCTCGACGCCACGTGGCTCATCGACCTCGGTGAATTAGAGGGTTTTCTGTGGGACGCCGTATCGTCGTGTCGATTCGACGGACGACCGCT
>PLNQ01000101.1 GCA_003141815.1 Acidimicrobiaceae bacterium
GAAAGACCTACGGCACCACGCTTTGGGTCGAACGGGTCTAAGTCCACTTGTAGTGAGTCGTTGTGACGACGTCTTTGCGTGGTGGCACGTCGATGACCCAACGCAAAAGGAATACCCTCTTGCACTGGCAACTTCCTTTACCGACGGTCTGATTGGTGTCGGAGTCCCGAGTCTCTGATGGCACATTCCCGAACACGACCGAGGCCGACATTGGCAAGATGCAAGATCCGGTGTAAAACCGAAGGTACCTACCGAGGGAGGAATCTGATGCCGCGAAACGGGTGCGCGTTACGGAACCGTCCTCGCTCACTGGCGCGAACACGTCGCGCAGTTGGCACAACCCTCATGGCCACAATCTTCCTGAGCGTTGCGGGCATCGTTTCGCCCGTGCCAGGAATCATGCTCCGCGCCAACGCGACCAACACGGGGATACCAACGTGTTCGGCGTCAGATGTGCGGGAAGTGGTTTCGACGAGCCAGCAAAGTTTCGGACCCGGGATGATGGTGGTGATGAAGTCGTCGGTACGAAATGTGTCGAGCAAGATCTGCAGCGTGGCGGTCGGTCCGACGTCCCCCTCGTTCACCGTGACCAGCTCCAAGAGCGTCGTGGTGTGGAACAACTGCTACGCCAACGACCGACCCGGAGCGTGTGCCCTTGACCTCGTCGCGCAAACGCTGAAACCTGGGGCCACTTACGCAAAGACCGTCGCCTGGGATCAGCGATCAGGGCAGCCACCGGCTCGGGTCCCGACGGGCAGTTATCGATTGACCGCGCACTTCAGCGGTACTGGTGGAAACCACGCGACGAGATTCCAACTCACGACGACGGCTTCACCTGGATGGATCACCGTCACACAGGCAGACAGCGGTCGAAGTTACTCCTTGCACAAGGGTGCTCGTCTCTTCATTCAGCTCATGGGTCCGGCGATTTACACATGGTCCGAGCCAGTCTCTTCCAATGAAACCGTGCTCGAGCGATCGGTGGGCTCATCGGGAAACATTGCAACGGCCACCTTCGTCGCCACGTCGACGGGTCACGCTCGCGTGACCGCAATCGACAGCCCGAACTGCTATCCCCAATGTCTTCCTCCGAGTCGCCTGTTCGTCCTCACGGTATTTGTCGTCAATTGATCGCGCTCGACTTACGTACGCAATCCGAAAGACGTAATGGGAAATCACGTAATAGGCCTCTTCATGTCAGTAGTGACAATTAAGAGGCTTTTCGCCATTGGGCCAACGGCGCGCAGCGCCATGCAAGCCAAGGGTATCGGAGAAGCGACCTAAATCTGCACCGCGCCGGGTACACCTTCCATAACGCTCTTGATCGCTTGCGCGGCACCAAGCAAAGCGGCACTCTCGGCCGGGATGATCAACTTCGTATTCTCGCTCGCGGCGAACTTCGCCAACGTGTCGAGTTGGAGGATGGCGACCAACGTCGCGTCAGGCGCCTGGGCCTTGATCGCGGCGTAGATCAACGAAATGGCCTGCGATCGACCTTCGGCTTCGAGGATCTGCGCCTGCCTTGCACCTTCGGCGCGCAGGATCTGAGACTGCTGCGAACCTTCGGCCTCTTTGATCGCCGCCTGTCGTTGACCGTCGGCCACGTTCACCGCGGACTGCTGTTGACCTTCTGATTCGAGGATGCGCGCTCGCTTCTCCTGGTCGGCTTGCTTCTGCAACGCCATGGCCTGGAGGATCTGATCGGGCGGCGTGATCTCCAACACTTCGACGCGGTTGATGCGCACGCCCCACTTGTCGGTGGCCTCTTCCATCTGGGTCTGGAGCAACGTGCCGATGCGCTCGCGTTGAGAGAACGCTTCGTCAAGGCTGATCGAACCAAACACCGCACGCACGGAGGTACGCGCCAAGTTGTCCACACTGACCAGGTAGTCAGAGTTGGTGAAGAGTGCGAGGCGCACGTCGACGACTTGGCTGAAGATCGTGGCGTTTACGATCACCGCGACGTTGTCGCGCGTGATCACTTGTTGCCGGTCGCCGGTGCGAGGAGTCTCGCGCACGTCGATGATCTTCATCACTTCGATGAAGGGAAAGATGAAGGTCAGACCGGGATTCTTGATGTCCTTAAACTCGCCAAAGCGCGTCACTACGCCTTCGAAGCCCTGTTGGACGATACGAACCGACTTCGAAATGGTCAAGATGACCAAAAGCACGATGATGGCAGCCACGACTGCGAGGACAATACCGAGATTCATGGTGCCTACCTCCCCAAAACGGTATTTCAGTTGCGGTAACTGGCCACGTTTTGGCTGATAGTGGCAGTGTATCGGACACGATATTCCCGATTTCGAGAGGATGATTACGGTCGCCATTCGCATCGCTACACGTCATGAACCTATGAGGCTTCACAGATTCGAGACAACATTGGGCGAGCAGAATCTCAAAGTTCCTGATAAAACGGGAGGGCTTGGGGAGAGTACAGCCGCGAAAGCGGTGCGGTGAAGGGAGCGCCATGAACATTGCGACGTTTGTTGCCACAGTCTTTAACAACGAACTTCCATTTCGCGTCGAAGCGTACGACGGAAGCGTCGCGGAGCCAACGGTCGTGTCGAGCGCGAACAGCATCACGATCAAAATCATTCGACGTGACGCCTTGACGCGCGTGTTGACCCACCCCGGCGAGCTCGGTCTCGCGAGGGCCTACGTGGCCGGTGACATCGACGTCGACGGGGACCTCGATCCCCTCTTCGAACTCAAACTGCCCCCGCTACGAAAACTACTGAACGCCAACAACCTGCGGTTGCTCCTCTCCGTCGTCGGCGCGTCCGCGTTGAAACCAATCGCGCCGCCCTCGATCGAAGCCAAGCAACACGGCGTCATCCACTCGAAGGCACGCGACCGTCAAGCCATCTCGCACCACTACGACGTGTCGAATCGTTTCTACGAGATGGTTCTCGGACCTTCCATGACCTACTCATGCGCCGTCTTCTCGAATCCGGAGGACACCCTCGAAGCGGCGCAGGCGCGAAAGGTCGATCTCGTCGCGCGAAAACTCGATCTCAAGCCCGGCATGCGTCTGCTCGACGTGGGCAGTGGTTGGGGCGCGATGGGCATACACGCGGCGCGCCACTTCGGCGCCACGGTTGTTGGCGTAACCCTCTCCGAACAGCAACAGAAGTACGCGACCGAACAAGCTCGCCTCACGGGCGTGAGCGATCTCGTTAAGTTTCGCCTCCAAGATTTTCGTGACGTTAAGGACGGACCCTTCGACGCCATCAGTTCGATCGGCATGTCAGAACACGTCGGTCGACGTTCGCTGGAGAACTACACGCACACCATGTGGGACCTCTTGAAGCCCGGTGGGCGATTCCTCAATCACGCCATTGGACGTCCACTTTCGTTCGAAGACGACCCCCAACCTTCGAAGCTCGCCGCGTTCAATCGTCAGATGCAGTTCGCGCTAGGACTTCGCGGTCCGTCGAAGACGGGCAGTCCGTTCATCGATCGTTACGTCTTTCCTGACGGCGAACTGCACGAAGTGGGCACGATGGTCACGATGTTCCAGGCGCACGGCTTCGAAGTGCGCCACCTCGAGAGTCTGCGCGAGCACTACGCGATCACGCTGCGCCAATGGGTCGACAATCTAACCAAGCGATTCGACGAAGCGATAGAGGAAGTGGGCGTCGAACGCGCCCGCGTCTGGCGGCTCTACATGGCCGGTTCGGCCGTCGCCTTCGAGCGACACCACCTCGAGATCCATCAGGTGCTGAACGTCCGACCACTTGCGGGCCAGAGCGAGATGCCGCTGCGACCAAGTTTCGAGCCCCCGTTCTAAGTCCCGTTTGTCGCCGGAGCCGTGTGCCACGCTTGACGGGTGACAAACAAACCCTGGCAGACCCACTGGCATAAACATCCCGCCGTTCGAACGGGTGACGACCTCTCTCGCGGCGAACGTGCGGCCGACCGGATGCGCAACATCATGGGCTCGTGGGGTTTCGTCTTTGGATTCTTCGCGGTGATGATCGCCTGGGCGCTCGTCAACACCGTCTTCTTCGAGCACGTCCTGCACCACAAGGCCTTCGACCCCTACCCGTATATCCTGCTCAACCTCTTCCTTTCGATGATGGCGGGAGTCCAGGCCGCAGCGCTCCTGATCGCCGCCAAACGAGCGGACTCGATCTCGTCGGAGGTGGCCCTGCACACGGCCAACAACACCGACGACATCAAGAAGCTCATCCAAGAGAACACTGAGTTGACGGAAGCCGTGAAAAAGGCCACCGACCTACTCGACGAGATTCATCTCCACGTCTCCAACATCGGCAAAGCCGTAGGCGCCGAACTGGGTCGATTCGCGCCGGGCGCTTCGCCACCACCACACGACGCTTAACCGCGCGTCGCGCTCAACCTTTTGAATGAAGGAGAGCCTTCGCGTCGCGGCCCGGTCCAACGACCGCTTTGACGTCGCGTGACGTGAGCCGTTCACCGCACTCGTCGCAGACCATCTCGACGTGCGTCGTCTTGCCACACCAGGCGTGAACCAACTCAATCGGTGGTCCCGACGGGGCCGCGTACTTGTCACCCCACTGGCGCATCGTCGTGAGAATTGGCCAGAGGTCACGGCCCTTCGCCGTGAGCTTGTAGTCGTCGCGCGGCGGGTGCACGGAGTAGGGGATACGAACGAGCACGCCGGCGTCGACCAGCGAATTCAAGCGGTCGCGCAAGATGTTTCGAGAGATGCCGAGGCGCCGTTGAAAGTCTTCGAATCGGGTCACACCCATAAAGGCGTCATGGATAATGAGCATGCTCCACCACTCACCAACCACCTCCAGGCACTGGGCCACCGAACAGTCCATCGCGGCAAAGCTCTTTCGTTCCATGAATCCATCCTAGTAAGTTGCATGATGCGACGCACGCTTGTAGGGTGCATTCCATGACAGAACGCTCGGGCGCCAAAAGTAGTCCTTCAGCCTCGTTCGTGATCACGCATCGAAAGGCCATCTTCGTTGTAACGGCACTTGGCGCTTTCATGGCATCGCTCGACCTCTCGATTGTGAACGTCGCCTTCCCAGCCCTCGAACGAGCCTTCCCTCACGACACTCGCGCCAGCCTGGCCTGGGTGCTGACTGGCTACGCCATCGTCTTTGGATCGTTGTTGGTGGTGGCCGGTCGGACGGCCGATCGTCTTGGCAGCCGTCGCGTCTTCTTCTTCGGTTTGGGCGTCTTCTGTCTAGGATCACTCCTCTGTGGTGTCGCGCCTTCGGTCGTGACGTTGATTCTTGGGCGCGTGGTGCAAGGCGTGGGCGCCGCGACACTTCTACCCGCTTCGCTCTCACTGCTGCTCGCGACGTATTCGAAAGAGAAGCGCTCGCAGGTCGTGGCGCTCTGGGGCGGTATCGGCGCCCTGGCGATCGCGACCGGTCCATCGCTCGGGGCGCTCCTCATCACAGCCTTCGGCTGGCGCGCCGCCTTCTACGTGAATCTTCCCATCGGACTCATTGCCTGGCTAGTTGGACGTCGCGTCCTTGAAGAGACGAAGGGTACAGGTTCGACGACCAGTCCCGACTTCCCCGGTGTCGTCCTGTTGAGCGGTTCGCTCGCGACGCTGGTGCTCGCGATCACCGAGGGACCCACGTGGGGTTGGAGCAACGCTCGCATCATCGCCGGTTTCGTCACTTCAGTTCTTCTCGGTGCGGTCTTTCTCTATCGTTCGTCACGCCATGAGGAGCCGGTCCTCGACCTTCGACTCTTTCACGCGCGCTCTTTCAGCGTCGCCAACACCGTGGCCCTGCTCTACGCCATGGGCTTCTTCGCCATGTTGCTCGGCAACATCTTGTTCTTGACGAGCGTCTGGCACTACTCCATCCTCCAAGCCGGACTCTCGGTGACGCCCGGGCCACTGGTCGTGGCCGTGGTCTCGGGACCGGCCGGCAAGCTCGCCGGACGCTTCGGCTTTCGTCGTGTGTTGATGGTGGGTTTCGTTGTCTTTACCTTGGGTCTGCTCTGGTACGTGTGGCGCGTGGGTCTCACGCCGGGCTACGTGAAGGTTTGGCTGCCGGGCACCATCATCGTCGGACTCGGCATCGGTCTCACGTTCCCCGTCATCAGCGCCGCCGCGGTGTCCAGTCTCGAGGCGGAGCGTTACGCAGTTGGCAGTGCCGTCAATCAAACGGCCCGTCAAGTCGGCGGCGCCCTCGGTGTCGCGATACTCGTCGTGATCCTTGGCACCCCTACGAGTGCCGCCGAGGCTCTTCGAAACTTCCATCACCTCTGGTGGTACGTCGCCTCGATGTCCGCGCTCGCGGGCCTCGTTGCGACATTGTTGAGCCCCCACCAGTCAACGCGGCAGGTCTCCACGAACGACGAACCAGCCGTCGAGGAGGCGCGGGGTCTCGAAGAGATGCTCGACGGCGAGATAGCGCTCAAGGAACTGCGACCCGTTGTTCGGCGCCGCGATGAGATAACGAAAGACCGCTAACGCTGGCGAGAACTCGGCCATCAGGGCGCGCCGTGAGCGCCCACCCCTCGAGTTCGCGACAACCAATACTGTTGTTCTATGTCCCACGACCTCAACGAACCGACCCCCGACGTGCCCGCCGTCAAAAACGTGAGGTCGCGCCGCAAGAGTGTTATCGAATGGGTCCTCGTGCTCATCGCCGCTGTCCTCGTTTCCTTTACCATTCGCACGTACGTCATGCAGACGTTTCTCATCCCCTCCCCCTCGATGGAGCCGACACTGTATTCGGGTAACCGCATCCTCGTCGACAAGCTGAGTGTGGACTTCGGCACCATCAACGTCGGCGACATCGTGGTCTTCAAGGCGCCGCCCGACGTGGCCAAAATCTGCAGCGACCCCGTCGTTGATCTCGTCAAGCGCGTCATTGGTCTTCCCGGTGACGTCTTGACCACGAAGGGCAACACCATCTATCGGAACGGCCACAAGCTCGATCAGAAGTGGTCGATCTATCCCGCAATAGGCGTGAACACGATCAACAACGTCACGGTACCCAAGGGCCAGTACTTCATGATGGGCGACAACCACGCGAACTCGTGTGACTCGCGCCTCTGGGGCACCGTCCCGCGATCGGACATCATCGGCAAGGTGTTCGTAAAGATCTGGCCCGTGTCGGAGTGGCACTGGTATTAGGAAGCGACGCTTTCTCGCGACGTGTGGCGTGGCGCTCGCCGCCGTCGCGTTGTCCTCGTGCGGCACCTCGACGCCCACGGCAAAGATGTCTACAGCCCTGCGACCGCCCGTCATCACCGAGTCGTTCACGCACCTCGCGTGCAGCCAAAACTCCACGATGGGCCTCGAGGGCTGCGCCGAGGTTCGGCTGCTCTCCGCCGACCGACGCGTCAACCAAGAGGTCCGGCTGCTCTTCAACTTGATCACCGTGAAAAGTCAGACGCGCAAGTTCGTGACGGCTGAGAACGTGTGGCTCATTTCTCGCACCGCCGACTGTCAGAGTGAGACCAGCATCTACCAAGGTGGAACCCTCGCCCCGGTTGAGTACGGACTCTGCGAAGTGAGCGAAGACCAGGCGCGAAGTGCCATGCTGCACTCGTACTTCAACCTGCTCGAGCAAGGCACCACACCCAAACCGGCGTGGCCCTGATACGACCCGGGATTAGTCGGGAATTTGGTTGGTCAAGCAGAACGGATGACCTGCGGGATCAAAATACACTCGCCAGCGATCGGGCTCCGGTTGATTTTCCGACTTGACGGCACCGATTCGTAGGGCTTCGTGTTCCGCCACGTCCAAGTCGTCGACAGCAAGATCCAGATGAATCTGTTTGGGAGGACTACCATCCGGCCAGTCCGGAGACTCGTAGTTGTCCACTCGAACGGTCGAGATCCACACACCATCCAACTTCACTGCCACGAAGTCGTCACTGGTAAAGACAATCTCGCCACCGAGTAGTTCAGCCCAAAAAGAGGCGAGGATCTTCGGGTCCGCGCAATCGAGTGATACTGATCCCAGTCGAATGTTCGTCATGCTCTCGAAGTTAGTCCCTCGTGAGCAAGCGTTCTAGGGGTCGAATCACGTCAAGAAGCAACGGCGTCACGGTCACTGCGCGAGTCGAACGAGCGCGTCGTCGGTGACGCGATACACCGTCCACTCGTCCATCGTTTCGGCACCGAGCGAGAGATAGAAGTCAATCGAGGGTGTGTTCCAGTCAAGGACCGACCACTGGAATCGGTGATAACCCTTCGCGACGCACTCCCGGGCGAGATGTTTCAAGAGTGCCGTCCCGTATCCCCTTCCTCTTAACTCTGGACTAATGAAGAGATCCTCCAGGAAGATGCCGTGCGTGCCCGTCCACGTCGAGTAGTTGAGGAACCACAGCGCGAAACCCGCCGCGACACCCTCGTCGGTCTCCACGAGATCGCAAAAGACGTTGGGGTTGTCGCAGAAGAAACTCTCCGTGAGGTGTTCGCTCGTGACCGACACCATCGCTTCGGATTTCTCATAGATGGCGAGATCACGGATGAACCCGGCGATCACTTCAACATCGTTTACTTCAGCTCGACGAATTCTCATAGCCAAACGATACTGTCGCCTCTAGACGCCGCTGAGTGGTGACCACGTCAATGACGTCGAATCAACGATTGATCGGAACGGTAGTTTCATACCGCTCTGACCAATCGTTGCTTCGTCGAGTCGTTAGTTGTTGCCCGCCACGAACGTGAGGCCACCCTGGGGAACGTATGACGAACCGTCGACCTTCACGGGAGTTACTTTGCCCGACTTCTGGTTCAAGGTCGCGAGGTAGTTGGTCGGCGTCGCGGGACACGTCGTCGGAGCAGTGTTGGCGCCACAGGGCGTGGCGACGACCACGGGCTGGCCACTCTCGAACGATCCAGTTACCACGACTACGGCGTCGTTCGTCGAATCCGTCGAGAACAGCTTTCCGGACCGGTGGGTCGGCCAGGCGGTGTCGTCCACTGCCTGGGTCAAGTTCAGTACCGTCAAGCGCGGGTGGGTGGAGTTCGCGTGGTCCACGAAGATCTGCTGCTGGTCACCTTGGCTCGTCAGCATGAAGTCGCCCGCGAACCTGGATGCGCTTGAGGGAACCACGGACGTCGAGTCGGGGTCGGTCAACGCGAGCTGCGTGATCTTTGCGTCACCGTCGTGCTTGCCGGAGCTATTAGCAACCGTGGCCGTGTCCTCGTCGTAGAAGAACGGTGTCGCTACCGCGGTCTTGGTGGCCGGGTTCAGTTGCACCGAGTAGACGGCCGGGTAACTAGCGCTTGGTGCCGGTGCTCCGGTGGTCCCGGGAGCTGACGCGCTCGTCAAGATCTGTCCGTCGTAGATCGAGAGCGCGTCCGTGCCGCCGTTGTGGGCGAGCGGCGCGCTGAAGTTGTAGTGCGTCACCGCGTTGGCACCGTCGCTCGGACGAATCAGATAGATCGAAGAATTGCCGTCTTCGTTGACGGTGGCGAGGTCGCCCCCTAACGCTGGATCCGCGGTCAGGCCGTCGACCTTGCCCACCACGTCCCACTGTCCGAGGACGTCACCGTTCTGACTGAGTTCGACGATCGTGCTATTCAGGTTGCCGTCGGTGCTCGCGTCGCCCTGGGGACCGACACCATTCTGGAAGCCCACGACGAGATCATTACCGAGCTGAGTAATGTCGTCGGGCTTACTCAACGCCTCCGTCTTTGACGTCGAGGAACCCGCGGGCGTGTACGAATGTTGCAGGGACGTGCCCTTTAGTATCTGTGTCGCGTGGAACGTCGGCGTCGACGGCGAATCGGCGACCGAGACGCTCGCGACGGACACGACGCCCATCACGCCGACTCCGGTGAACAACAGTACTTCTAGTGAACGCATTTTCGCTATACGCATGCATCATCCCTCCTAATTGAGCTGTGTACTTGGCACCATAGAGACCGCGTCTTAAGCGACAGTGAATCCCCCGCTACGCGCTCGTGATGGCGACGCAACTTCCAATCTTCGATTCATTTCTTAATCGACGGGTACGCGGGCGTCGTTCGACGAAACATCGGTTCTACAGTGAAATGCCCATTTTCAATGCCACCTTGAGACGATTGACTTCCGATGTTCCGTCGTGAAAATTGACTTAATGAAGACCGACCACGAGGGCCACGGCTTCGTCAATCGTCCACAGTTCCTCGATAGTGGAGGCGACTATGAATCAGGAACTACAAATGTTCGCTGATACGTCTCTTCAGCCACTGAGATGTCGTACCACGAATAGAACTCGTCTCGACCTCGGCGCTGCGCCGCAACATGATCGGGCAGCTCGGCCCATACGCGCTGCGTTTCCCTATCCCGGAAACGAACAATGGTGACCCGCTCGTCATCCGGCGACGTGTAGAACTTCTCATCGACGAATCCATCCATCGTGTGCACTAGGCGGCTCATCTCCTCGGCCACTTCTCCATACGCGTTTTCAACCCCTGGTCGCAACCGACTTCGAAACACCGTAACGATCGTCACAAACTCATCCTGTCATAGGACTGGCGAAGTTCGAAGACAGAACTTCGCGCGATGAGACAATTGATCTCGGCAACGAACGCGGAGAGTCTCGCCGTTCAAAACAATGGCAAGGTCTACTTCGTGACGATCAGCATCGCGAAGCCGTCGTAGCCCTTGCTCCCCACGGTTTGAACTGCCGTACCCTCGACTCGATCTTCGGACGCCACGATTTCGAGAAACGTGCGAACGGCCAGGACTCGTTCGTCCTCACTTCGCGGGTTGACGATCTCGCCGGCGCGCACGACGTTGTCAGCAATGATCACGGTTCCCACGCGAGACAGTTCCAACGAGAGGGCAAAGTACTCCGGGTAGCCCTCCTTGTCGGCGTCGATGAAGATGAAGTCAAAAGGCGCGACCTTCTCGCCGATCAAGTCACGCAGTGATGAAGCGGCGGGACCAACTCGAATCTCGACGAGAGATCCGAGACCTGCTCGGTCGATATTCGAACGCGCCACGTCCGCGTGTTTCGATTCCAGCTCTAACGAGATCAGTTTTCCGCTTTCAGGAAGTGAGCGAGCGAGCCAAATAGTGCTGTAGCCGCCGAGCGTTCCAATCTCCAGGATTCGGCGAGCCCCGTGGCTCTTCGCAAGGAGTTCCAACAACTTTCCCTGATTGGGTGCGACGTTGATCTGCGGCAGTCCAGCAGCGTCGCTGTCACTGAGTGTTTTGTCGAGCGCGTCATCCGACGGCGAAAGAAGTGAAACTAGGTAGCTGTCAACGTCTGACCAAAGTTCTTCGTTCATGGTTCTCGCTCTTTCTGTTAGGCGCCCACGATACCTATCTAAGGAAGGGTGTACGCCAGGCCTCGAACTATGGTGACGATTGACCCATTGCCCTACGACGACCCGTCGAGATCGATATCCCCGAGAAGTGTTCGTAGTTGGCGACCCATCTCACGAGGATTCCCCGAGATCTCACCGATAACTTCGCCTTCAGCTTCAACGTCGTCGCCCGGATGAAACTTCGACACCCGCATGCCGCGACCCGCTTTCACGACGAGCACCACCCACGGCAAGCCAATCTCGCCCGAGTCCTTGGTCGCCATGATCTGACCTCGGCGGTCGAGTCCAAAACTCCACTCAGGGGTGCGCGCGGCGTCCATGACGCGCTGCAGTTCACTACCACCTGAGAGTCCTGATTTCGCGATGAGGCCACCCTAGAGCAACGCTGTGTCACGCGTCATCGAATAAGCGCGAAAAGCGGTCCATCATCCACGGGGAGACCCGTTGGACGCGTCACTACGACATGGACTTTCACGATGATCGCACCATGGTGACGAAGTGGTGAGGGGTTACCCTGCATAGATGCTCGAACGCTGGACTCGCTTCGTTGTTCGATGGCGCGTTGCGGTCCTTGTGTTTTGGGCGATCGTTGCCGTTCTGGGACTCATAGCGGCGACAAATCTACCGGCGCTGCTGACATCCTCACTGAGCGTTTCCGGCACGGCCTCGGCGCAGGCGAGTCACGTTCTTTCTCGTGACTTTGGCGAGAACGTTGAGGGGACCTTCACCGTCGTACAGCCAATTACACACTCGGGCAACGTCAAGAGTCTCGAAGCGAAGATCGCGAAAGCTGCGCGGATGATCCCGACGGCGACGGTGAGTCAAGAGAAGGTCGCCGGTGGCGTGCTGTACGCGAACGTCACTACCTCGCTCGACTTAAACCACGCCGCGCCTGACACCACGACGCTGCGTCAAGCACTACTCGCTCAGGGCCTTGCTGGCGCGCTCGTGACGGGACCGCCCGCGTTCCAGTACGACATCACGCCGGTTCTCACGAGCGATCTTCACCGAGGCGAGATCGTCGCACTCGCGGTGGCAGTCCTGCTGCTCCTCGTCGTGCTCGGTCTCTGCTGGGCGGTGTTGATCCCCTTCGTGACCTCCGTCGCCATCGCCACCGGTTCCCTCGCGATCGTCTACCTCATGGCACAGCACTTTCTCATGGTGCTCTACATTCCCAACTTGATCGAACTCATTGGCCTCGGGCTCGCCATTGACTACTCCTTGCTGAGTGTCCATCGCTTCCGCGCTGAACTTCACGGGACGAATGTTGAAACCACCGACGCGGTCGTGAGGACCATGTCCACGGCGGGACGGACCGTGTGGTTTTCCGGTGTCGCCGTCGCCATCAGTCTCGCGACGCTGCTCCTTGTCCCCGTTCCCTTCGTACGATCGCTCGGTGCGGCGGGTCTGGTCGTGCCGGTCGTGGCCCTCGCGGCGACCTTCTCGCTGCAACCGGTACTGCTCTCCCTGCTTGGACGTCGTGGCACTTCACCCGTCGGACCGCGCGGTCTTTTAGCGACGCGCGTCGCACTCAACGGTACGTGGGCGCGCATTGCCCGCGGCGTCATCGCTCGTCCCGTCACCGTGCTCGTCGTCTCGCTCGCGGTGCTGGGCGGGGCGAGTTCCTTAACGCTGTGGCTCCATCTCACGCCCGCGTCCGTCACCGCGATACCCCAGCAACTTCAATCCACTCGAGCGCTCCAACTCGTCCGTGAGAAAGCGGGCGCCGGCGTCATCACGCCAATCGAGATAGTCGTCGACACGGGCCGGCACGGCGGTGCTGACAGCGCACCTGAAGCCGCGGCGCGCCTTCGACTCGCAACGCTGATTCTCCACCGTCACGAAACTTTCGTGGTCGCGATTGGATCTCGCTATCCATTCGTCGACACAACGGGGCGCTTTGAACAGATCGTCGTTGTCACTCGTCACGACTTCGGCGCTGCGTCGACACAGCACTTCGTGAACACGCTCCGTGACGACTTGATCCCGTCGGCCAGGTTTCCAGCGGGCACCAACGTCCTCGTGGGGGGTGCGCCCGCGCAAGGCGTCGATTTTCTCTCACACGTCTACGGCGCCTTCCCCTGGATTGTCCTGGTGGCGCTCGTACTCGCGTTCCTCGTGCTCATGAGGGCGTTCCGCTCCCTCGTGATCTCTCTCATCGCGGTGCTGCTGAACTTGTTGTCCGTCGGCGCGGCGTACGGGCTCTTGGTGGCGGTCTTTCGATTCGGCGTGGGTTCGTCGGTCCTGCAGACGTATCGAGTCAGCCAGATCGAAGGGTGGGTGCCAATATTCATCTTCGCGGTGCTCTTTGGACTCTCGACAGACTACGAAGTGTTCATCACCACTCGAATACGTGAGTCGTGGGATCACGGT
>PLNQ01000147.1 GCA_003141815.1 Acidimicrobiaceae bacterium
TACGCGGATCGAGCGCGCACCAACGGGGATTCGAGTCCGTCGAAAGGGCGATACCGCGCGTCGAGCTCGGCAGTCCCGGTCCGGCGAGACGCAGGAGAGCGGCGTCTCGACCCGGTCCGACGACGGTGTTTAAGAACAGCTGCGAGTCGTACTGGCGATGGACCCACGACGGATCGACGAGCATCTCGAGCAGATCGTCGTTGGGAGATCCGACGGGTTCGTCGAAGGTCGGATCGTCAGCGCGCACGTCGTCGAGATTGGCGGGGCGTTGTCGCGGCCGGTCGTAGAGGGGTGCCTCGTCGGCGAGCGCCGAGGCCGGCACTTCCGCGAGCACGTCCCCATCAAAGCCGTTACGAATGCGGAGCATCCCGTGGGTCGTGCCGTCACTTCGCGTCAGTGGTTCCACGACCCGACCCACCACCGTGGCGCGGACTTCCCACTTCTCGCACAGCGTGGTCACCGCTCCTAAGTTCTCGGGCGTGATGATCGCCAACATTCGTTCTTGACTCTCGGAGGTCATGATCTCGAAGGGTGCCATGCCGGTCTCGCGCAGTGGCACGGCCGTCACGTCGACGTCCATGCCCACGCCTCCTCGCGCCGCGGTCTCACTCGTCGCGCACACCAGACCCGCACCACCGAGGTCTTGAATACCCACCACCAAGCCGTCGTCGAGGAGGGCAAGACACGCTTCGATGAGACGCTTCTCCTCGTAGGGATCGCCGACCTGCACGCTCGGACGCTTTGCGTCGTCGATCGACGCGGCGCCGTCCTCGCCAGAGAATCCCGCCGACGCGAGCACCGACACGCCACCGATGCCGTCACGCCCCGTGCGCGAACCGAGCAGGACCGCGAGATTCCCCACGCCCGACGCGGCGCCCAAAACCAATCGTTCCTTCGGCAACGCTCCCACGCAGAGGACGTTCACCAACGGATTGGAGCTGTAACAGTCGTCAAAGGTCAGTTCGCCGCCAATGGTCGGCACACCCACGGAGTTGCCGTAACCCGAGATGCCCGACACCACGCCCTCGACCAACCAGCGCTGGCGCGCGTCACTGAGTTCGCCAAAGAAGAGCGGATCCATGACCGCGAGCGGTCGAGCGCCCATCGTGAACACGTCGCGCAAGATCCCCCCGACGCCGGTCGCGGCGCCCTGGTAGGGCTCGATGGCCGAGGGGTGGTTGTGGCTCTCGAT
Organism: Acidimicrobiaceae bacterium; assembly: GCA_003141815.1. Lineage (GTDB taxonomy): Bacteria > Actinomycetota > Acidimicrobiia > Acidimicrobiales > RAAP-2 > RAAP-2. The sequence continues at coordinate 1,193 of PLNQ01000147.1, forward strand.
GCGTATGGCAACGGCGATGCCGTCACCCGCGTCGATGACGCCCGCGTTCTCGCCCGGTCCCACCAGCACGTGCGGTCCGGTCGTCGGAAGGCGTCGCAGGTGGAGGCGCGACGACTTGTACGAGCAGTGCTCCGACCACATCACGCCAAAGAGCGCGAGTTCCAAGTGATTCGGCTCGCGACCGAGGACGGTTTTGATGTCCTCGAACTCGTCGTCGCTCAGCCCGAGAGCTCGGTGAAGGCTCTGGGGAGGGCTAGTCACGTATTCAAACTACTGGTCGGGGAAGAGTCTCTCGGCGCTCGCCGGTCACGCGGTGACGTTGGCCGCGACAAAACTCTCGAGCAAGACGCGTCCGTCGGCGCTACCGAGCAACGTCGACATCGCGCGCTCGGGGTGGGGCATGAGACCAACGACGTTCCCCCGCTCGTTCGCGAGTCCCGCGATGTCGGCCCGAGAGCCGTTCGGGTTGTCCTTGTAGCGAAGGACGACCTGGCCGTTGTCGGTCAGTCGCTTCAACGTCTCGTCGTCACAGGTGTAGGAACCGGAGAAGTGACTGATCGGGATGACGAGCTCTTCGCCGATCGTCGCTCCGGAAGTGAGGACCGAGTTGTTCGACGTGACCACGAGGGTCGTGGGTTGGCAGAGGAACGTCAGACCGATGTTCTTCTGTAACGCACCCGGAAGGAGACCCGCCTCGGTAAGGACCTGAAACCCGTTGCAGATACCGAGCACGGGGCCGCCCTCATCGGCGAAACGTTGGACCGCCGTCATAACGGGAGAAAAGCGCGCGAGCGCGCCGGGGCGCAAATAGTCGCCGTGCGCGAAACCACCGGGCAAGATCACCCCGTCAAAGTCGGAGAGGTCGGTCGTCGAGTGCCACACCAGTTCGACCGCGACGCCCAGGGCCTTCATCGCTTCAGTGGCGTCGTACTCGCAGTTCGATCCCGGAAAGACGACGACGCCGACGCGCTTCACGGAGCGACCGTTTCGCCCAGGCGCGCCGCGGCGTCTTCGATCACGGGATTCGAGAGCAGGCGCTCGGCGAGCGCCGTGGCCTTTTCTAACGCTGCTGCTTCGCTCGCGGCGTCGATGGACATACGAAAGGATTTGCCGGCCTTGACGTTGGAAACACCGCTAAAACCCAGTGCCGGAAGGGCTCTTTCGATCGTGGCGCCTTCGGGATCGGCGATGCCTTGACGAAGCGTGACGTCCACGATTACGAAGTAGTTCACTCCTAGAAACCGTACCAGTCGACGAGGAGGCGTCCGGTAATTCGCTCGTACGCGGCGACATAGCGCGCCGACGTTATGTGGACGATGTCCTCAGGCACCACTGGGGGCGGCGGCACGCGGTCCCACGCGGCGTTCGTCAACCAGTCGCGAAACGGTTGCTTGTCGAAGGCTGGCGGCACCTCGCCCGCGCGCACCTGGTCCGCCGGCCAGATCCGTGACGAGTCCGGCGTCAGGACCTCGTCGCAGACGACCAACGCTCCGTCCACGACGCCGAGTTCGAACTTGGTGTCGGCGAGGACGAGTCCCACGCCTTCGAGTTTTCTCGACGCGCGAGTGAAGAGGTCCAAACACAACGCCTGGGCTTCTTCAAGGCGAGCCGGGCCCACGATCAGCGCCGCCGCGTTCAGATCGATGTTCTGATCGTGGCCCTCTTCGGCCTTGGTCGAGGGCGTGAAGATCGGCTCGGGAAAGGGATCCGTGAGACGTAGTCCCGTGGGGGCCGCCATGCCGTGCACCGTCCCGCGCTCGAGGTATTCGTCGTAGGCCTGTCCGGCGAGACGGCCGCGCACAATGCACTCGAGGGGCAGCATCTCCGCTCGGCGCACCAACATCGTTCGTCCGTG
>PLNQ01000066.1 GCA_003141815.1 Acidimicrobiaceae bacterium
AGCGTGGTGCCGTAGGTCTTTCTCACGATGACTTGCGTGCCGTCGGGGATCGAATCACTTGAGGCCGTGACGGCCTTCCACAACTCGCCCTTGATCTTCACGCGTCCGGGGTGTCCCTCATCGCCGACAGCGTCTTCGACAAAACCAGTCAGATTCGTCATCGAACTATTTGAAGGTGCGGAGAGATCCAAGATCCCGCGATGGTGAAAGCGATGCAGTGCGGCCGGTCGTAGCGCGCCCAGAAGCACGCCAGAGATGATGAGCCACAACACCGCCTCCACGTAGAACGGCACGCTGGCCAACGAGAGGAAGAACGGGATGATGGCGCCGGCGCCGATGAAGATCGAAATGAAGGTGTTGGTGTGAATCTCCGTGAAAATACACACCAGGATGATCAAGAGCCAGAAAAGTACCGCCATAGTTCGCAGTATAAGTCCAGCACAGGGCAGTGATTTGGTCAATCTATTCGGCCGCTCCGAGAGCCGAGTGGGCCCCCGATCGGTGTCGTCAATGAACTGTCTCCGATGATGGTCCCAACTTACGAAGGGTGCGTCCTAACAGGCCACCGACACCACGACGTTCATTGCAACGGGGACAGGGACCGTTTGCGGTGACGGACGAACTCCCCAGCCATAAGTGAGTGACCAATGATGTGAGACGGAGCCCGAGGTCGCGGTGAGCCTGTAGATGCCTGGGGCGACGTCGAAGTAAAAATTGGTGCGGCCAGTATTTCCCGCCATCGTGGCGACGCCCACGATCTTTCCGCTGTAGCCGGTGGTCAGTTTCACTGAGAATCTCTTCCCCTCTGTCAAGGGGCCCCAATCGGGCAGTGACCGCGAATATATCCTTCGACTCTTGCTTGTTCGGTGTGCGATGACAGCAAGGACCGAACTTGACCAACGCCGTAGGTCAGCGTTGAAGAGACGATTACTAAAATGAATACCAACGTGGACGTAAGTAATCGCGAACCGAACTTGTTCGCTTTGGCCGGTGGTTCTATGGCTGGTGGCGCCTTCAGCGCATAGTTAATCGCGAGGCCAAGTCCCACAAAGTAGGTGGACACGGTGAAGACGATGAGAAGTACCAGCCATGCTCTCTTCGAAAGGCCAGGCGACGCGAAGGACTCCTTCGGCCGTGACGCTACGTCCACGACGGCCCACCACGGGATAGCCAAAGCGGCGACGGCCACGGCAACTGAGACGACCGCGAGGCTGCTGAAAACGGCCGCGAACATAGTCACTCTTTACTTCAACAAACACTCAGTCATTCAGAACGTGACTACAACTTCGCGACGTCCGCGTTCGCGGGTACGCGAGCCGAGACTGACTGCCGTTTGAAGGCCGATCTCACAACGCCTGATGAACTGCAGCGATGGCTCGACATCGACGAAGCGCGTTACGTTGGACGTAGACGTCAGAGGAGACGCAGGTGGCCAGGAGTGTTGACGAGCTTGAAGAAGGACGGGGACTTCTCGCGCCCGTGACCGTCTCGCTCGAGAGCAGCATCGACCAACTCGATATACGGCGAGTCGAACTACGAAAGTGGCTCGCAGAACACCCCAATCCCACGGGCCGAGAGCTCGCCGAGGCCAAGTTGGTGGCGCCCGCGTGGCCCGAGCCCTGGGGTCTCAACGCGTCCGTCGAGTACCAACTCCTCATTGACGATGAACTCCGCCGGGCCGACGTGAAGCGACCGATCAATCCCATTGGTATTGGCTGGGCCGGTCCGACCATCGTCGTTGCCGGCACCAAGGAACAACAAGAAAAGTGGCTGCCCAAGATACTCAGTGGCGAAGAGTTCTGGTGTCAGCTCTTCAGCGAACCCAACGCCGGCAGTGACCTCGCGTCGCTGACGACGTCCGCGAAGATGGACGGCGACGAGTGGGTCATCACCGGTCAGAAACTCTGGACCAGTTACGCGCACTTGTCGACGTGGGGGATTCTGCTAGCGCGAACCTCAAACGAAGGCGCGCCCCAGAACGGCATCTCCTACTTCATCTGTCCGATGAATGCTCCTGGCGTGACGATACGTCCGGTCATTGACATGACGGGCGACCACGCATTCAATGAGGTGTTTCTCGACGAAGTTCTTCTCAGCGCGGACTGCCTCTTGGGTGAAGTGAACGAGGGATGGCGTCTCGCTAAGGTCACTCTTGGTAACGAGCGCGTCTCGCTTTCGGGAGAAGGCGTGCTGTGGGGAAGAGGGCCGACGGCTGAGGACCTGGTGGCGCTTGTTCGCTCGCAAGGAAGGCCACTCTCGAAGATCGATCGCGACGACCTCGTCAAATGCTGGTCGCACGGTGAGATTCTAAGGTTCCTGCGCATGCGACTCAATGCGAACGCGCTGGCGGGCAAGGCAACGTCGTCGGACGCGAGTCTGCGAAAGGCCCTCGCCGACGATCACGGTCAAGAGGTCATGACGCTGGCACAGCGTCTCGCCGGGAGCGCCGGCATGATCGAAGGTCACGGACCTGGCGGAATTGACAGCGACGAGGGCCGTTCGTGGTACTGGGGCTTTCTCTACTCGCAGGCCCTCACCATCGGCGGCGGTACGTCGGTCGTGCAGCGCAACATCATCGCCGAACGAGTGCTCGGATTACCGAAGGACCCGAGCGCGTAACGAAACGTTGACTTAGTGACGTTTCAGTTCTCCAAGTCCGAGGCACAGGGGCTTCGGACCAGCGTTGACATTGCCGTAACGGTGGTTCGTTATTGCGACACTCTGTTCCAAGAGCCAGCGCGGCAGTTCGACGGCACCTGACTGGGCGAGTGCGCGAGGATCGAGCGAGACACCTCTCTCTAAGAGCGCCAGCGTGGGCGCCACTTCTCGACTTATCCAGCGAACGCTCGAGAACGAATCGGCGCGATCGACGAGCTCGTCGATGCTCTCGAGCGTCACGTCGAGAAGACCTCGCACCAACGACGCCGCACTGAACTCCACGTGAAGGTGTGCAAGATCGATGAGAGCTCGTACGTAGGCGAGTTGATTGGGTGGGACGCCCACGTCAACGCGGATGGCAATTGGCTTCGTAGGGCGACGGTAGCGAACCAGGTTTCGCTCGGCACTCAGACCCGCATCGTCGCGCGCCACCGATCCGAACTCGTGCCACCACGTCGTCGCCTCAGCAAGAGCCTTGTCGTCGTCGACGACTCGTGGCCAGTGACGAAGGCAGTTGAGGTAGTTCACGCCACCGGCCTTCGCCGTGGCGCCCGCGCGCGAGCGCTTCCAACCGCCAAATGGTTGACGTCGGACGATGGCGCCGGTCGTGCCGCGATTGAGATAGAGGTTGCCGGCTTCGACCCTTTCGATCCAACGTTCGCACTCCGCACGACTGAGCGAGTGCAGGCCTCCCGTGAGTCCGTACGGGACTTGGTTCTGCCACGAGGTCGCTTCGTCCAGGTCCGCGGCGACCATGACACCGAGTACCGGCCCGAACCACTCGTTGAGGTGACTCCACGATCCCGGCCGCACCCCGACCTTGACGCCCGGGCGCCAGAGCAGACCTTCGTCGTCGAGCCGTTCTGGTGCCACCAGCCACGACTCGCCCTCGTCAAGATTGGTGAGCGCGCGAAGCAGGGCCGGTTCGGGTGGGCGAATGATCGGTCCGACGTGGGTCCCGAGTTCGTAGCCAGCCCCGACCCGAAGACTCGTCACGGCGTCCACGAGCTGGGAGAGGAACTTGGAATCGTCGTAGAGAGATTGCTCAACGATGGCGAGACTCGCGGCGCTGCACTTTTGGCCGGCGTGGCCAAAGGCCGACTGCACCAAGTCCTTCACCGCGAGATCGACGTCGGCGCTGGCGGTGATGACCATGGCGTTCTTGCCACTGGTCTCGGCGAGCAGCCGCAATCGTGGTTTCCACGAAGCGAAAAGCTTCGCGGTCTCGAAGGATCCCGTGAGGATGACGGCGCTCACACCGACGTGGGCGACGAGGTGTTGGCCACTTTCGTCGTCTCGCGTAGGCACGAGTTGCAAGACCTCGCGCGGGACGCCCGCGTCCCAGAGTTGCTTGGCCAATTCGAAGGCGACCGCCACGGTTTCGGGAGCCGGCTTCAAGATAACGGCGTTGCCGGCGGCGAGTGCTGCCAGCACGCCACCGGCGGGAATGGCGTAGGGGAAGTTCCACGGTGGAACGACGAGGACGACGCCGAGGGGATTGGACGTGTCATCGTTTGGTGCGTGCGACGCGTAGAACCGAGCGAAGTCCACGGCTTCACTGACTTCGGGGTCAGCTTCTGCGACGGTCTTTCCGGCGTCGCGGGCCATGACGGCGATCGTGGTGGCCCGCCGTGCAGCCATCACGTCCGCGGCGTTTCTTAGGATCGCTTGCCGCTCCTCAGGCGAACATCGGTGCCACGTGGCGAAGCCGGAGCTAGCGAACTCGAGCGCTTCGTCGATCTCGTCGACGCGCGCCACGCGGTATCGGTACCACGTGCGAGCGTGATCACTCGGGTCGTGACCATCTTCGAACTCAGGCGGCCTCGTGACGCTCAAGTGGGTGAGCGTGTCAATCGTGAGACCGGAACGCGCCCGCACCTCATCGAGCGCAGTCGTAACCTCGCGCACGTAGTTCAAGTTTGTTGGATCACCATCGGGTTCATTTTCGAAGTGAGAAGCGCTGGGCGGAAGAGCCAGGCGTCGCCGTTCGGCGCTGACGTTCTGTCGCGCGTCGAGCGAGTCACGAAAGCGTTGCTCTTGCTCTTCGTAGACGCTCTGGTTCTCGGCAATGAAGAGCGCGGCACGCAAGTAGTTCTCGGGAGCAGTATTCTCGTCAAGGCGGCGAACGAGGTAGGCGACCGCCGAGGCGAAGTCGTCTCGTTGGGTGACCGGCGCGTAGAGCAGTACCGAGTGGCCACGCGCGACGAGGGCTCTCGCCTCAGCGTTGGCCATGCCTTCGAGCATCTCGACGTCGAGTTGACCGATGACGCCGCGAGACTTCGCGAGCTCAAGCGCCCAGGCGACGTGAAAGAGGTTGTGACTGGCGACCCCGACGCGAAGCGACGCGGCGTGATCGGGACGAAGGGCGACGTCGAGGAGCCGACAGTAACTGGCGTCGACGTCGGCCTTCGAGGCGTAGGGCGCGGGACTCCAGCCGTGGAGTTCGGACTCGACACTTTCCATCGCGAGGTTCGCGCCTTTCACGAGTCGCACCTTCAGCGGACCCCCGCCGTTCGCGTGACGACGAGTGGCGAAGTCGATGAGTTCTTCGAGCGCGCCGTGCGAATCAGGAAGGTACGCCTGCAGCACGAGACCCGCGCTCAGTTCGTGGAATGCCGGTTCGCTGAGAACCGTCATAAAAGCATCAAGCGTGAGACGCAGGTCTCGGTACTCCTCCATGTCGAGGTTCACGAAGGTGCCGTGTTCTTGGGCTTCGCGATAGAGGACGCGAAGTTTCGTCGCGGCGCGTTCCCGGGACCCTTCGTGATCGATCGTGACCAGTTGGCCCACTATTGACGAGAGCTTCACGGAAACGTAGTTCACTTCCGGGCGACGCACGACGTCGAGGACACGCTTAAGGCGATCGTCGGCCTCTCGCTCGCCAAGCACCGCTTCACCCAGAACGTTCACGTTCAAGGAAAGCCCGTCTCGTTGGTGCGATTCAGAAGTTGCGCGAAGCGATGCCTCGTCCGCGTCCAAGATCAGGTTCTCGGTGAGGTCGCGCACTCTCGCGTTGACGATTCGCAGCGCACTTGCGGGTGCGACGCGCGACAACGACGCCACGGAGCGCAGTCCCACCACGTTCATGAGACCAAAGCCCTTTGTAGTGGCGTGCCGCACCGCGGCACGAAGTGCCGTGGTGGCGCTCCTCGTCGAGGAGAAGCGCATGACCTCATCGGTCAAGTTGATCGTGACTTCGACGGCCTTTGGATCCTCAAAGAGTCGACGGAAGCGGCGACGAGTGCTTCGCTCTTCTCGAGAGTCGGGAACGGCCGCCGCGTCGATGAGTTCGCGCGCACTCGCGAGAGCATTTTCGAGAACGGACGCGGCCAGGTTGCCGTCGGCATTGATCATCGAAGCGCCGTCACCCCGTTACTCCGCACTGAAAGGGTCGGTCTTGTTGGAGATGTCTTGGATGACGCCGGGCGGAGACGCCGTCGAGTTCCATATTTCCCTGAACAACACGTGAATCGTGGCGGCCGAAGGGACTGCCAGCAGGACGCCCACGAATCCCCCAAAGATGCCGCCGACCCACGAGCCGATCTCGGCACCGACGAGGATGGCGATGAAAACCGACAGTGGATTGATCTTTACGGTACGGCTCATGATGATGGGATTGAGTACGTGATTCTCGATGAGGCTGTAGACGACGAAGACGATCGCCGTGATGACGCCCGCGGTGACCGAGTGCACGAGCGCGAAGAGCACCGTCGGTATTCCGGCCAGCGCGCCACCGATCTGGGGAATGAAGTCAACCAACGCGACCCAGATCGCGAAGAGGATCGCGAAGGGGACGTTAAGGGTGAAGAGGGTGATGAAGACGACGAAGCCCGCAATGAGCGAGGTCAAGAAGTTACCGAGCATGTACCCGAGCGCCGCGCGTGAGACTTGAGCCCCTACCTTCGACACCCACACCCGGTTCTTCGGCAACATCATCGCGAGTCCCGCCCGACGAATCTTGGGACCTTCTAAGAGCAGCAGCGTCACGAAGGCGAAGATCGTGACCAGTGCGACCAGCAGCGTGGCCGCGCCCTTGCCGAGTGCCAACGCTGGCTTACTAAGTCCGTTGGCCAAGGAGACCAACTTCGAGGAGTTTCGTTGTAGCCACGTCTGGACGTGATAGCGGGTCAGGAGGTGACCAATCCAACCCTTGTTGTGCTCGGCGTTGTGCACGTAGGTCGGGAGCGCGTTCGCTAGGTGCGTCATCGAGTTCACCAGCGGGTAGCCGAAGGCCACTGAGAGACCAACGAACACGAGAATCGCCGCGATGGTCACGACCAACACGGCCGCCCCGCGACGCGGCAGTTTCCAGTGCTGGAGGAAGACAACGATGGGATTCAAGAGCAGCGCGATGAACGCGCCGACCAGCATCAAGAGTAAGACGGCGCGCAGTCGATAGAGGACTTGGAACGAGAAATAGACCACGACGATCACGAAGACGGTAGCGAGAATGGTCTTCAGCGGGACGCCGTTTATCTGGGCGCGAAGATAGAGTCGCGATCGACGGGTGCCCGAAGTGGCGTCTGGTTCGTTGTTTGATACATCGGACATGCCGTCGCACTCCTTTCGTCGCGGATACTTCGGTTCACGCTACTTCCGATAGAAAGCTCTGACCCTCTACGCGGCCTCTTCACTTTGACGTAGCGGTCCGTACCGTCGTCGGTAGAGGATGTAACAGACGCCTCCACCGATCGTCGGCAGCCAGTAGGAGCCGAGGCGAAAGGCGAGCGTTGCGACCACCGCATTGCCGGTCGGCACACCCGCCAAGATGAGAAGACCACTGAGGCTCGCCTCCACGATGCCGAGCCCTCCCGGCGTTATCGGCAACAGGGTCACAATGGCCGTTGCAGCGTAGGCCAAGAGCACGAGCGACGGATTTGGGCGCGTGCCCGTGGCTCGCAGGACCGCCAAGAGACTGAAGTAGTCGAGTCCGATTCGCCCCGCGATCAACAACAGTGCCTTCCACCAGTTCCGCCCGAGGTCGCTTCGCACCATATTGCGTTCGGCGACGAGACGCGCGCCCAAGTCTTTCGACTGCTTTCGGCGCGGTGGCAGTTTGTTCATTAACCACTGGATGGCTTTGCCGAGGGCGAGCAACGTCTTGTCGGTCGTGAGGATGATGGCGCCGAGCGCGACGATGAGCACGAAGCCAACGCCCCCGAGTTCGCCTGCGTGCACCAGGCCAGCGCTCACCGCCGTACCACCGAAGATGACGGGAAGGGCGAAAATCGGAAGAGAGAACAGTGCGGCCACGCCGATGATGGAAGACACGGCGAGACCACTGGCCGCCTGAACGGTGTCGATGCCGGTGCCCGCGAGCATCCGATACTGAACGCTTGCACCAACGGGGGCGCCGCCTGGCAGCGTGTTCGTGACGGCGTTGCCCGCGAGACCTGCCGTCACGACGGCGAACCAGCTCTTCGTTCGAAGGACGAGGCGTAGCAGTGCCATGGCACAGAAGAAACTTGCGGCCTCGCAGAGAACGGCGCCGAGGAGCCACCATGGCTCCAGCGTTAAGAGGCGAGGCCACGAAGACATCACCTTGACGAGCGCGGGAAGGAGAATGTAAAGGCTGAGGCCCGACACGACGACCGCAATGATCCGGCCGTAGTGCGATTTGCCTTTGCGTGGTGTGGTGTCGGGAGTGATTGGTTCAATATATGCGGGCCACCAATCATCATCAACCGGCAAACGTTGACTAATTGGCTAACTGCCCAATAATCCGCTCAAGAAGTGAGGTTCGTGGCTCGACTTGCCTATTTTTAGTTGGCGGCAACGAGGTCGTATTGGACGACGTTGTCAATTTGGTCAAAGCCGATTCGTTGATAGACGCCGTTGCTCGTTGGATTATCGGCGTCGGCGTAGAGCATGACCCGCGACCCTTGGGCCAACAACGACTCACAGAGTGAAGCCGTCACTGCCGACCCGTACCCGCGCCCGCGATTCTCCGCGGGCGTGAACACGGGACCGATTCGAGTGACGAGGCCCGACGGCGTTTCGACGGGCGTCGCACGTCCCGCCATCGCGACGACGACGCCTCTCACGCACCAGAGAAACATGGCGCCCTCGCGCACTCTTGCGATGAGGAATTCCCGATCCCTCTCGTCCGCTTCTCGTGCCACGCCATCGGTGAAGAAATGAAAGTCCGACGACCATTGATCGACGAGATCAAAGTCGTCCATCGTCGCAACGCGGCACTGTCCTTCTACGTTTGGAACGGCGAGTTCCTTCAACTCGTAGAGAAAGCTCGTACGTCCCCGAACCGCCTCCCTCGAAGAGCCTGGTGAATGACCCTTCTCATAGGCCTCGAGAAATGTCACTACTGACTCTTCGGATCCAGCGAGCCACGGGAACTCGTCGTCCTCGCGGGCGACGGCCTTCGCAAATTGCTTTGTCGCCTCCACGGGCATGGGACCGATTTGAAGACCAAAGGGCGCGGTTCGCATTGACGCGCCCACGACGTTGCCGTCGTCGTCCTTGATCAACCACCACCAGTAGGCGTCGTACATCCGCGCATCGTTGGCGACGGAGGAGGCGACAGAACCCAGCACGTTCGTTCGAATGGGATCGAGTCCTCGATACGACGTGGTCTCCGAGAGGAACTCTTCGGGTGACGAGCAACGGACGACTTCCATTTATCAACGATAGAGCGCGGTCAACGGTTCGACATGTTGGTCACCCGAATTGGTCTCATGGGTTCACATGTCGTTCAACTGGTTGTTTTCACTTGAGAATGCAGAGGTGAGTGGCGAAGTGAGCAAAGCATTCTCGAGACGATTATTCAAGAATTCAGTAGTTTGATGACGTGACGGACGATCCGATAGACGTCGAAAAGGCGACGATATTCATTGATGCTCACTTCGATGAAGTGGTGAGCAACGTGACGCTGTTAGGTGAAGGCGATTGGTCAAAAGCGTTCGCACTTCGAGTTGGCGGCCGGGAACTCGTCGTTCGCTTTGGCGCGTACGGAGAAGACTTTGAAAAGGACCGCCATGCGGCCACCTTTGCCGGACCCTTCCTCCCGATTCCCAGAGTCCTTGAAATTGGCGAGGCGTTGGGCGGCGCTTTTGCGATATCGGAACGACACGACGGTCTCTTCCTCGAACAACTCGACCTTAAGTCGTTTCAACGGTTGACGCCGAACCTCCTGCGGCTGTTTGACGCACTTCGCGAAGTCCACATTGATCAAAGCGCGTCAGCCGAGTGGCCAGCCGATCCCGCGCAACATCTCTCGTGGCGGGAGTGGCTGTCCAGCTCCGTCGAAGATAACGGCAACCCTCGTGTCGGTGGATGGCGAAACGAACTGGCAAAGGACGAAGAAATTGATGAGCTGTACGTTCGCGGGGTGAAAGCGCTGAACTCTCGACTCGTGGACTGTCCGAATGAGTTGCACCTCGTGCACGGCGATCTGTTAAATCGGAACGTTCTCGTCAGCCCTGACGCCCAACGAGTCGAAGCGGTCTTTGACTGGGGTTGTTCGGTCTACGGTGACTTCCTTTACGACGTGGCGTGGTTCACGTTCTGGGCGCCGTGGAATCCGGGTCTTGACGCGCTGGGTTTTCTGAACAGTTTCGAATCGCACACCAAGGACATTGGTCTCGAAGTTCCAGATTTTGAAGCCCGTCTCGCTTGCTACGAGTTGCAGATTGGTCTCAGCCACTTGGCGTACAACACGGTGATGAACGACCCTCGCGAAAGAGTTCTTGTGGCGAAGCGCACCGAAGAGGTCCTTGCCCGAAGTTCGTGAGCATGTTGGCGTTGCTTGGGATTCCAAAAGACCTTTCGAGAGTACGTCGTTTGCTGGTCCTGCGCTAGGTCGAGGGGGACCGAGCGGCTCGCACGGTCTCTGTCGCGCGTTTTCCGGTCACCGATACGCTTCGATTCGTGACTGCGATGGCGTCAAACGAGACTCTTGGTCAGATGTTGAACGACGGACTCATCTACGACGCGACCACGAACACCGGGCTCACCAATCACCTGCCGATGGCCCTCGTCGCGAAAGCGGCGCTAGGTGCTGGTCCCGACGAACTCTCAAGATTCGCCAACAAATACCGCAGCCGATTGACCGAGGTGGCCGAGCCCGATCGGCGGCTGACGAGCGTGACGTGGCAACGCGCGATTGGTGAACCTTTCGCGTACGCCGATCTCGTCGACTTCTTCAATCGCCAAGTTGGAGATCACGGTGTCGAAGAGACACTGCGCAGTCATCTCATCTATCTCGTTGACGGCATCGCCGGTGCGGCGTTTCACGGTGTCATACGTCTCGCGTACGCGCTCGATTCCAAAGAGTTGCGACGAGTGAGTACGGGTTTGGCCTACCTGACCGCGTCCGCCATAACGCTTGGACCCCTCGAGAAAGGACCAGTACGGAGCGACGATCCCGAGTTCCTTCTCGGTGAATTGGCGAAAGACGCCCGTTGGAAGTCCGTAACTTCCGCAAGATCGATTGTCGAGGAAATGAAACTCGTCGCGTCAGATCCAGCGTTCTCCCACGTCGTTTCTTCCTTGGAGATTGACGAGCACACGCCTCGCCGATTGGCGGCGGCGGCGCTAAAGGTTTACGCGAGCACCGACAATTTCACGGCGCTACACGGCGTAACGGGCCTCGAGGCGATTTCAAGGATCCGTCCCTATCTCGACGACGTTGAGCAGTTCGACCGGTCCACGTTCCAGGCTCTGACGGCGGCGTACCTCAGCATCGGGGCACCAACCGTGTGGTCTCGTGTTCAGCTCGACGATATGGTCGCGTCAACGAAGCTTGACCCATCGGCGGTGAGGGCGAGGGCTGCGATGAGCGACGACGCGCACGTGGCGAAAATTGTCTTCACGTCGTCACGGCTGAATGATGAATCCGGTGATTCGCTGTACTCTGCTGTTGCCGAAAGGGCCGTCCGCAACGATCGAATCAGTAGTGAAGAGAAGAACGCAGTAGTCGTCGAATGTTGAGAGTCACCTTGTCGCTTTGACGCCCGTGGGGCAATCTCTCCTACGGTGCCTCTCTTCGGAGCGCAAAGCCGCAATAATTGGAGGATGGCACTCCTCCCGGATCGATTGTCCAGTGGCGACCTTTACTTGCGACGTTGGCGCCCAGATATGGTCGACGAGATGCTTGAGGCCGTTGAATCGAGCCTTGCTGAACTTCGGTTCTGGATGCCTTGGGCGCAAGGCATCCAGAGTCAAGAAGAACTTGGCAAGGTCTTGAGGAACGGTCATGAACTTTTTGACACGGATAAGGAGTGGAACTACGCCCTTTTCGAGAACTCGTCAGGAGACCTCGTCGGCGCGGGAAGCGTCCACTTCACTGAGGACCTGGGCCGTCCCGAGATTGGCTACTGGGTTCGAAGCGACAGAACAGGTCGCGGTTACGCGACTGCCGCCGCACGAACACTCGCGGCGGCGGCGTTTCGATATCTGCCCGACGTGCGAACAGTGAAGATTCGAATGGATCAAGCCAACGTCGCCAGCGCTGCGGTTCCTCCGAAGTTGGGATTTCGCCTTCTGGAAGAGGAGGAGCGAAAGTTTGAAGCCGAAGGTCACTCCGGCAAGGGCTTCGTTTGGGTACTCGATCGAGAAAGTTCGCCTAGGTGAGTTGTCCAGCGAGAAACGCCAGCGAGGGCGGTTCTTGTTGGAGAAAGAATTGCGCGCTGTGACAGCCTGCTGAGAAGACGACGTTATCGCTCTTGGGGAGCAACTTTGCGAACGACTGCACGCCCGGAAGAAACGGATCATCATCACTTGAAGCGACGCGAAGAGGTGTCCCCGCGAGTGCGGACACGTGTGCGATCACATCGCCCGTGGCGAAGCTCGCAGCGGAAGAGAACGCGCCCGCATTCGCTCCTCTGGCCTGCTCGTACGACGTCCAAATGGCTGGGCTGATGGCGGCGACGGCCGTGACGAGGCCGGGATATCGCTGGGCGATCGCGATCGCTCCGTAGCCGCCCATCGAGATGCCCATCATGCCGAGGCCTTTCGGTGATCGACCGAGTCCAAGCTTTTGACACAGTGGAATGAGTTCGTCCACGACCAAGGCCATAGGGTCATCGTGCGGATGGGGATTCCAATAGCCGTTCCCCCCATCCACCGTCACGATCGCGGTGGGTGCGAGTTGCTTGCCATCGATCTTTAGTGCAACGGCTTGCGCGGGGGTCATGCCAACGAGCGCGTCGGCGTGGTTCCGGCCGTCGCCGTGCAGCATCACGATCAAGGGCAGTTCATCGCCGCGCGTCGTGCCCGGGGGATAGGCGATGGTGTAACCAACACTGCGTCGGCGAGCAGTAGAGAGAAAGTGGCTCGTCATCGACGGACCGAGGGGCGCGAACGTCAACGTCGGATCCGTGACGGAACAGGCACCGTCTAGCTGGTCGAGTTGGTACTTTCCCGGAAGAATCCCGTGCTCGACGAGTTCGAAGCCGCCGACCGCGGCGACAGCGACCAGGCCAACTCCTCCCGCGATCCACGAGAGCACACGACGTCGAGATACGTTGCCGTCAATCGATCCGACCATTCCTCACAGTATTCCTGATGAGGAGCCGCGACGCGTATCGAGACGACTTCGAGGACACTTGAGAGCTAGGCGGTTCCGCTGTTGCGGATTCGCCACGCCCACCTAAGTAGGACTGCCCCGATCACGAACACCACCGCACCGAGTATCGCGTACACGCCGTGGCCACTCATGCCCGAACCGTGCAGCACGTTTGTGGCCTGGGCGATCCACACGACGCCGACGACGCACAGCAAGGCACCAATGATTCCTCGAACCCACATGGCTGACTCCGATCTCGATGACGCCAAGCGCCTTCAACCGAACATACTGTCGATTTGCTCGCTGGTTTCAACGAGAGTTCGGCGATTCTTTCGTCAACTTCTTTTCTTTGAGCCAACTCGACGCGTTCGCTCCAGCCCATTTCTCGCTCACCCAACCGGTAAACATCGAGCGAAGGGACTCAGGATGGGTCAGGGCCATGATGACGTGTCCGATGACGACCGCGAAGATCGCGTAGGAGAAGGTGTCGTGTACGAATGTCGCACCTTGACGCCACGGCACGGGAAAGAATCTGAACCACTGCAGAATCGAACCCGTGACGAGCATGAGGATGATGACCGCGCCGATGAAGATGGCGTTCAGTTTCTGACCGGGATTGAACTTGTCGGCCTCGATCGGGCTCTTCCCCAGCGTCCGCATCCACTCGATCTCGCTGCGCGTCCAGAAGTTGATTCGTCGTACGTCACGGCGCATCTGGTGTCCCCATGGTCCGAGCAGTGACACGATGATAGGCAGGGGCAGCGCCAGCCCACTCCAGAGATGAATCTGCGCCATGAGGTGGCGCTGCATGACGATGCCGAAGAACGAGCCGAAGTAGAGCGGAGTGGCTGTAAGCATGAGTAGTCCGAACAGCGTGGCGTTGGCCCAGTGCGCGGCACGTTGGACCCGGTCAAAGCGGAGAATTCGTGTCGCTGACTTCGTTGTTTGGGTGATGGTCATGAGCTACGTCAGCTTGGGATCGGGATTGGTCGGGCCGGTCGAGCCGTCGAGCCAGCCGTTGACGGGGTAGCCGTTGTTCTCCCAGTAGCCCGGTTGGACGGTGTTGACGACGCGAATGGCCGAGAGCCACTTCAGTGATTTGTAACCGAACATCTGCGCAACGTAGAGCCGCACCGGTCCGCCGTGCTCGGTGGTGACGGGTGTGCCGAGCATTCGATAGGCGACGATGACGTCGGGCAGGTGGGCCTGATCGAGAGTCAGGCTCTCGGTGTCCGCGCGGTCGTACGACTCGAAGGTCAGGGCCACCGCTTCGGGTTTCACCCCCACGGTGGACAAGAGGTCGGAAAGTAGAACGCCCTCCCACGCGACGTTGGGTACTCGCCATCCCGTCACGCACTGAAAGGCTTTGGTGAACGACGTGACGGGCATCGCCTGAAGGTCCGCCAACGTGAAGGTTTTTGGATGGGCAACGAGTCCGCTGACCTTCAGCCGGTAATCACGATCCTTGATCTTGGGGAGCGTGCCCGTGATGGTGTAAATCCGGAATCGATCACCGCCCGGCAAGAGTCCGCCTAGACCCGAACCAAACGCGTTGCCGAGGAAGTTCTGGATGCTGGCGCCGAACGCGATGCCGAGTGCGCCCAGCGCACTCAGGCCAAGGATGGTTCTTCGCCCTACTGCCACTCGCTTGAGTGGCTCCTTAGGCGATGGATCGTTTGTCGAGGTTGCCATGACGTCAGTTCGTTCCTACAAGACCGAGGCGATGTAACACGGCGATGGGATGAGAACGGCCACAACGGTCACGGGCGAACTTGAACGTCACGTCGCTGAACGACAAGGTTGCCTCTTTCCGATGAAGTGGCGTGGAGCATTCCCATACTGCCAGTGAAAGTGTCGTTCAAAGGTCGCAGGCGGCGTAAGAAGTTGCTAAGCACTGAGCTTGGCCGCGGCGATGGTCGAATGCGTCAGGGTGCCAGTAACGGTGACCAACGCGCCTACCTTGAGGCTCTTCTTCGAGCCCATGACCCCGTGGGTCATCGCGTCGTACTGAACCACGTAGGTCTTCGCCCCGACGATCAAGTTGAATGACTCGGTCGTGCCTATGGTTTCGTTCAGCTTCCCGACTTTGCCGTGCCAGGTGTGGGCCTTCTTCGTGGCGTGGGCCTGTTCGGCACCCGCGGGACCAGCAGCGACGCCCAAGCTGAGCGTGCCAAGAGCGAGGGCCGTTGGTAAGGCGAGGGTTGCGAAAAGTCTCTTCATGTGATCGTTCCTCTCTGCGGCGTGCGCAGTTTGTGTTTGATGAGCCATATCGGACAACCTCGTCCATAGGTGCAGTCCCGCTAACGCCAAAGGCGTTACAAGGTGGTGAGAACCGACTTAGACCTTGAGTCCCACGAGGGCCAAGATCACGCCGACAACACCAGCGACGAGGAGTCCGCTCACCACGCCGCGCCGGACGAGAAAGAGCCAGATTCCGGCGCCGGCCAGGACGGGTACTTGCCAAAGGTATTGAAGCGAGAGTCCAAGGGGGATAGCGGATCCCGCGATGGCGCCAATGACGGCGGGCCCCGCGCCCGCCAGGAAGGACCGGATCGACTCGTTCGCTCGAATCCTGTCGAACTTCGAGCCGCCGAAGAAGACGAAGAGGAACGACGGCGCGAACGCGATCGTCGCAGCTAAGAGTCCGCCACCGACGCCCGCGGCAGCGTAACCAACGACAGCGACCGTTTGGACGACAGGTCCGGGGGTGATCTGGCCCAGGGCGACGGCGTTGAGGAACTGCGCGGCGGTCATCCAGTGGTACGTCGCCACCGCGTCGTGTTGCATGATCGGCACGATGACGAAACCACCGCCATAAGAAAGGGCGCCAACTTTGAAAGCAACCCACGCCAAGGCGCCGAGGCCGCCCAACACACCGGCGTGAATCGCGGCGATCGGGATGAACGCGTTCCGCGGTCCGTTTGACGCCCGACGACCCTCTCGACGAATGTTCATCTCAACGAAACCAGCGACGACGAGAACGACTACGAGATACGGGCCAATCGTGGCCGCGCCGACACCTCCCGCAGCGGCGTAGATCGTCCAGGGAACCTTTGCGGAACGTGTCGGACCGACTCGTTCTCGACTTGACGGTACGAGTTGCCACGCCGCGTGTAACGCCACGGCGGGCACCGCCGCGCCCGCGCCGGCCGCCGCGCCGAGAACCCAGAGGGCCGGATGGTGGGCGAGAAACAGCGCCGAGAGTGCGAGGATGATAGCGAGTCCAGGAAGAATGAAGCAGACACCGCCCACGATCCCACCTACGACGCCTCGCAGTCGCCAGGCACAGAAGATGGCGAGTTGGGTGGACGCGGGGCCTGGCAAGAGATTGGTCGCCGCAATTGCGTCCTCAAACTCATCGGGCTCAATCCAGCGTCGTTCATTGACGCACATTCGACGTAGCAGCGCGATATGTGTCGGAGGCCCGCCAAAACCAACGCAACCTAGTCGCGTCCACTCGCGCCCGATCGTCGTGAGTGAAACGTGAGGAGTTTGTCGCAGCGGCAACGCGCCGTCACTCATACGTGAGGTCGTTTCGATGACGTGCACACCACTTCATTCGATCGAGGGTGGGCATGACAAGAAATCTACGGTAGCCCTCGCCGCGGGTGAGACGAGTACGACGGGTCGCACGTCGAGGCCGCTCATCGACTTCAATTACATTGGAGCGGACCCTTGGAGATCAGTCAAATGAACCGTTCATCGGGCATCGAAAGAAGAGAAAGTTCTTGACTTTCCTACTAGGAAAGTATATTCTCGTTTCCGAGTAGGAAAGTAGGTGCAATCTCGTGACCAATGGACCAAGCGAAAAGGTAGTCGCGAGTGCACTGGAAGCGATTCGTCGCGGCCAAAAGAAAGTGATCGCGGAAATTGATCTACCCACCTGGTACTGGTGGGGACTGGCCGGAGGTTGGATCGGCCTGGGGATCGTGAGCGACCTACACAATCCTTGGTTGATCTCAGCGGCAACCCTGGCCTTCGGTGCCGCTCACGCCTCCGTCGCCCATTGGGTGGTTGGGGGGCGGCAACGTTCGACGCAACTTCGCGTCAGCGAAGGGGTCGCGGGACGCTCTACTCCGTTCTTGATTATTGGCTGTCTCATGGTACTGGTGGCGTTCACCATTGTCGGGGCCGTTGTCGATTCGTCGAATGGCGTCAGTCATCCCGTCACGGTGGCGAGTGTCGCGATCGTGATCGTCCTCGGTGGTCCGCGTCTCATGGGCGTTGTTCGTCGACGCGCCGAGAAACGACTCAGCCGACTATGACCGTAACGCCACGCTTTGACGAAGTCATCCATCCGAGTACAAGGCTCTCGATCGTGGCACTCCTCGCCGGCGCCGACTGGGTCGACTTCGCGTTCGTGCGCGATCACCTGGGTTTATCTGACTCGGCGCTGTCCAAACAGTTCACGACGTTGGAAGAAGCGGGCTATCTCTCGCTCGAACGGCCCATCACCGGACGACGTCGACGTGTGCACGTCCGTCTCACTGACGCGGGGCGTCAAGCATTTGACGGACACGTCGCCGCACTTCAAGAGATCGTCGCCACGAGCGCGACGTCTTCGCGGAGGGGGTAAGCAATGTCCGCGATTAGCGTCACGAGCCTTCGCAAGTCGTACAAGAACGTGAGCGCCGTTGATGACGTGAGTTTCGATGTCGAACGTGGTGAGGTGTTCGCACTACTTGGACCAAATGGTGCGGGCAAGACGACGTGCATCGAGATCCTTGAAGGGTTTCTGCGTCGCGACAGCGGTCAAGTCCAGGTGTTGGGCGTGGACCCTGGTCTGCGCCAGCAACAGCAGTGGCTTCGCGCGCGGATAGGCGTGGTCCTTCAGGAACTGGCCGTCGAGTCGTTCTTCACGGTCCGTCAAGTTCTTGAGCGAAACGCGGGTTTCTACCCCGCGCCTCGCCCTATCGACGACGTGATCGAACTCGTCGGGCTGCGAGAGAAGTCAGACGCCAAGGTGAAGAAGCTCTCGGGAGGTCAGCAGCGTCGCCTCGACATCGGCCTTGGGATCATTGGCCGGCCCGAGTTGTTGTTCCTCGACGAGCCAACTACCGGACTCGATCCGGGCGCACGCCGAACGACGTGGGAGTTGATACGCACACTCTCCTCCGAAGGAACGACCGTCCTGCTCTCAAGTCACTACATGGATGAGGTGGAGGCGCTGGCGAAACGAGTCGCGGTTCTACGTCGCGGCCACGTCGTCGCCGCTGGTCCGCCGGCGTCACTCGGAGGACGTGATCGGGGTCAGGTGACCATTCGATTCAATCTTCCTGCCGGTGTCGCCCCCTCGGAACTACCGGTGACACCTACGCGCCTCGAAGGAACGTCGGTTGAGATCAACACCAACGACGAGGTCGTGGTTCTCAACGAGATCACCAACTGGGCTCTCCGGCAGAGAGTGTCCCTGACGGGACTCGACGTGACGAGAAAGACCCTTGAGGACGTGTATCTCGCGCTGACGCACGAAGAGACCAACGAAGCGACGGGAGTCCTCAAATGAGTGACTCAACGACAACGTCACGACGCTCTCTCGTTCCGCGCAGCGTGCAACTCGTTGTCCACCAGGTTCGTTATGAGCAGCTGGCGTTCTGGCTGAATCGAGTCGGTGCGATCTTCACCGTGGTGTTCTCGGTGCTCTTTCTCGTCATGTTGGGCGCCAGCGCTGGCCAGTCGCGCGTCAGTTACCTCGACAACATGAAACTGATCACGTACTACGTGCCGGGGTTCGTGGCCTACGGCATCATGTCCGCGTGCTTCACGACGTTGGCCATCAACCTCGTGGTTCGTCGAGAGACGGGACAGTTGAAGCGGTTGCGCCTGAGTCCGTTGCCCTCGCGAGTGCTGGTCGTGGCAATCTTCGTGAGCACGACAATCGTGGCGCTCGTGCAAGTGGTGCTCTTGCTCTTGATCGGCCGATTCGGTTACGCGGTGCACTTCCCAGTGTCGTGGCTCTCCTTCGCCCTCGCAGTTCTGGTGGGCGTCGTGAGTTTTTCCGCGATGGGCGTCGCCATCAGCACGGTGATTCCCAACCAGGAGAGCGCCGGACCCGTCACCAGCATCGTCTTTTTCGTGCTGCTGTTCTTGGCGGGTCTGTGGTTTCCGTTGTCTCCCCACTCTGCACTCCAAAAGTTCTCGAACTACTTTCCGGTGCTTCATTTCATCAGGGCGGTCGACGCGCCCTTCGAGTTCCAGCCAGGAGTCTCACCGTGGGCGTGGCACGACCTCTTGATCATCGCGCTGTGGGGAGCTGCCGCTGTCATCGTGGCCGTTCGCAAGTTCAAGTGGGCACCGCGACGTAGTTAGGGACGTTGACTCGTCAAGCTCGGTCTTTCTCCGGCGCGTCACCTCATCGGCGAGCGTCAGCTCTGTGCCGACAACGTCATCTACTTCGTGGGCAGGTCTTTACAACAGCATTCAGGGTTACCGCAGACGGTGACGCGAACGCCACGATCGACTAAGCAACCACACTCAGCGCATTCGATTTCCATCGTTGCAGATTCTAGTAAGTAGCATGCTGCGCCACTTTGGAAGATGAGCCAGCGTGACGGGCGAGATGATGGTTCCACGCGAAGGAGAATCCGCGTGTGCTGATGGGGAACCATGGGAAAGGACTCTCGCCGGGCAACTCGCTGAGGATGGTACCGAACGAAGTGTCAACGACGCCGTCGACGGTTCAACCCATCAACATGCGGTCGAGAGGCTTGTAGCTAGATAATGCCCGCGGCGAGAGCGGCGACCGACGTCGAACCACGAGAGGGCGTTGCCGGATATACCTCTAGGGGGTATAGTGGGATATGACGGAAGGACGTGCAATGACCAAGCCCGGGTATATCGACCAGAAATCCGCCATTCAGAAGCGACTCAAGCGAATCGAGGGTCAGGTTCGTGGTCTTGAGCGCATGGTCGACGAAGACACGTACTGCATCAACATCCTCGACCAGATCTCGGCGACGACCCGCGCACTCCAAGCAGTCGCGATGAACCTCCTCGACGACCATCTCTCTCACTGCGTGTCCGAAGCGCTGGTTATAGGCGGACCGGGCGCTGACGCCAAGGTCAAAGAAGCCCAGGAAGCCATCCGCAGGTTGGTGCGATCGTGAAACGAAGCAACTTCCCCCGCCAGTCTGATCTTCTCCTGAGCGGGCCCACCGTGTCTTCGGGTGAACCGTCGGTCTCCAGGTCTTTTGCCCAGCAAGTTGACAGCGAGGTGACGCGTGCACGCTGAGTTTGTCGCGTCCCTGACGTTCACGAGTTTCTTCGACGGCATCGGAAGGAGCCTGCGCGAAGGGTTCTTCATGTTTTGGGAGACCCTCTGGGCCCTCGTGCTGGGCTTCACCCTTTCCGGAATCGTCCAGGCGTTCATCTCTAAAGAACAGATGCAGGCCAAATTGGGGAACCATCGTCCCGCAGCGATCGGCCGCGCGGCCGGTTACGGAACGGTGTCGTCGAGTTGCTCCTACGCCGCGACAGCCATGGCGAAGTCGCTCTTCGCGAAAGGCGCGGACTTCACGTCGGCAATGATCTTCATGATCGCGTCGACGAATCTGGTCGTCGAACTTGGAATCGTGATGCTGGTGCTACTCGGTTGGCAGTTCATGGCCGCGGAGTTCGTGGGTGGTCCGATCATGATCGCCCTCGTCGCTCTCGCGGGTGGTTTCGTGTTCAGCCGACCGTTGGTCGAGGCCGCGCGTCGACGTCTTACCAACAAGGAGGCGGGCGGACACGACCACGAAGCGATGTCGGGCGTGTCGATGGAAGAACAGATGGAGCTCGACCGCGCGTCGGTGTCCCAGAAGTTCCGGTCACCCGCGGCCTGGTCTGACGCGTCGAGTTACGCGGTGGCCGACGTCACGATGCTGCGTCGCGAACTGGTCATTGGTTACGTCGTGGCTGGTTTCTTGGCCGCCCTCGTCCCGACCCACGTATGGAACGTTCTCTTCATTCACGGCCACGGATTCTGGACCAGTCTGGAGAACGCACTCGTTGGTCCACTCGTTGCCGTCATCAGTTGGGTCTGCTCGATAGGCAACGTGCCACTGGCCGCGGCGCTGTGGTCGGGTGGGATCAGTTTCGGTGGCGTCATCGCGTTCATCTTCGCGGACCTCATCGCGATGCCCCTCATCCTCATCTACCGCAAGTTCTACGGACCGAAACTCACGTTTCGTCTCGTAGGCTTCTTTTACGTCATCATGGCGATCGCCGGACTGGCGACCGAAGGAATTTTCCAACTCTTTCATGGGGTGCCCACGACACGCCACCTGGCGGTGACGTCGGCTCACTTCCAATGGAACTACACGACGTACCTGAACCTTCTCTTTCTCTGCGTCGCCGCGGTCGTGTGGTGGCTCTCTCGTCAACAGAAGCGCTTAGGCGGGGGACAGGGCTACGCCATCGATCCGGTCTGTGGGATGCAGGTTCGCAAAGAAAGTGCTCCGGCGCAGGCTTTGGTCGGCCACGATCACTACTACTTTTGTTCGGATCGCTGCCGTGAACGTTTCGAAGCGCAACCGGATAAGTACACCTCGGGGATGGCGAAAGTGGATCACATGAATGGAATGGAAGGGATGAGAGGTATGGATGGAATGGAAGGTATGGAAGGGACGGAAGGAATGAGGGGACATGACGGACACGGCGCTTTGGCCGACAGCGCGGTCGATCCCGTCTGTGGCATGACGGTAAATCCCGCCACAGCCGCCGCGCACCGTTCGTACGAGGGCGTCGACTTCTGGTTCTGTAACCAGGGCTGTGCCGAGACGTTCGACGCCGATCCAGGACGCTACGTCGGTGGTCACCCGGAGTCCCAACACCATACGCATTGAGTTGGTCTCGGGCCACGTAGTCCGAATGACGGGAGGAATTCATGGGCATTTACGCAGAGCAGATCTTGCCGCGACTTCAAGACAAGGTCATGAAGCGCAAGGGGACGAGTGAGGTTCGAGAACGAGTCTGCGCGGGACTCGTTGGCAACGTCGTCGAAGTCGGTTTCGGTACCGGACTGAACGTTCCCTACTATCCGACGGAAGTTAGAAAGGTCTTTGCCGTCGAGCCGTCGCGGGTCTGCATGCGACTGGCAGAAGAGCGAATCGCGCACTCGAACGTACCTGTAGAACTCGCAGGGTTGACCGGTGAGCACCTGGACCTGCCCTCCGAATCGGTTGACGCCGTGCTCTCCACGTGGACACTGTGCACGATCCCCAATCTCGAGGCGGCACTCGAGGAGATACGCCGCGTGCTGAAGCCGGAAGGAACCTTCCATTTCGTCGAGCACGGTCACGCACCCGACGCCACGACTGCGCGGTGGCAGCGACGAATCGAGCCCCTCAACAAGAAACTGGCCGGAGGATGTCACTTGACCCGGCGCGTGCCCGAGTTCCTCGAACGGTCCGGTTTTCAGATCACGCACCTCGACACGTACTACTTCGAGGGCGAACCGAAGCCCTTTGGCTACACGTTTGAGGGCCGAGCGTCGAGGTCGTAGCTTCCGAGCGCCGTCAGATCCCGGGTGCCCGAATCGTGAACAAAAAACCAAGGACGGACCGGCGACTCTTCGCTACTGTAAGGCGAGAAGACGAGATCCCGTGATCCTAAGGGGGGGGACCCATGAGTGGTGTGCGCGTGTTGGTCGGCACAAAAAAAGGTGCGTTTGTTCTGACGGCGGATGGTCAACGCAAAGACTGGACGGTGAATGGTCCATTCTTTGAGGGTTGGGAGATGTACCACGTCAAGGGTTCACCCGTTGACCCGAATCGCATCTACGCGTCGCAGTCGACGGGCTGGTTCGGACAGATCATCCAACGCTCGGACGACGGCGGGACGACGTGGAATCCAGTTGGTAACCAGTTCCAGTACGACGGCGTACCCGGCACGCACCAGTGGTACGACGGCACGCCGCACCCGTGGGAGTTTGCGCGTGTCTGGCACCTCGAACCGTCGTTGAGCGATCCCGACACGGTCCTCGCGGGCGTTGAGGACGCGGCACTTTTTCGCTCTACTGACGGCGGTAACAACTGGGCGGAACTGTCGGGACTTCGCAACACCGAGTCAGGGTCGTCGTGGCAACCCGGCGCTGGCGGCATGTGCTTGCACACGATTCTCGTAAGTCCCAACGATCCCGAGAGGATCTTCATCGCCATCTCATCGGCCGGTGTCTTTCGGACCGACGACGGTGGCAAGACCTGGACTCCCAAGAACAAGGGCCTGCACTCCGAAGGCATCCCGGATGGCGACGCCGAGGTCGGACACTGCGTGCACCGCATCGCCCTGCACCCGTCGCGTCCCGACACGTTGTTCATGCAGAAGCACTGGGACGTCATGCGAAGCGATAACGCCGGTGATTCATGGACTGAGATCAGTGGCAACTTGCCCACCGACTTCGGTTTCGCCATCGACGTGCACGCGCACGAGCCGGAGACGGTCTACGTCGTGCCCATCACGAGCGATTCGGTGCACTTTCCACCAGAAGGAAAGCTCCGCGTCTACCGCAGCAGCAGCGGCGGCAACGAGTGGGAGCCACTCACGAAAGGACTCCCGCAGAGTAACTGCTACGTAGACGTGTTGCGCGACGCTATGGCTGTCGACTCGCTCGACTCGTGTGGTGTGTACTTCGGCACCACGGGGGGACAGGTCTACGCTTCGTCGAACGCCGGTGACAGTTGGGAGCCGATCGTGCGCGACCTGCCCGCCGTGCTGTCGGTGGAAGTCCAGACGCTGGCATGATCCGGGTCGTTCTCCCGGCCCATCTGAAGACCCTCGTCAACGACCGTCGAGAGATCAAACTCGAGGTGACCGGTGACATTACACAGCGTGCGGTGATCGACGCGCTCGAGGCACGCTTTCCAGTGTTGCTCGGGACGGTTCGAGACCCTGTGACCCAGAAGCGCCGGTCGTTCGTGCGCTTCTTCGCGTGCGAAGAAGATCTGTCGCACGAATCTCCCGACGCGTTTTTGCCTGACGCTGTCGTGTCGGGGCACGAGGTCTTCTACATCGTGGGAGCGATGGCGGGCGGCTAAGAGCTGAGTCGTAAGTTCCCTGGCGGGGAGATACGACGCAGGGCCGAGCCGTGCACAACCTTCGCGGGATCGAGAGAGCTCGGTCCGTTGGTCGATTGCGCCGTGCGTCTGGCGTTGAGACGAGCAGTCCGACGAGGAGATCTCGTTGACCTGGCGCCGTGGTGCAGCGCGTCACTTCGACGCGGTGACACCAGAGGGTGCGTTTGACTCGTCAGGGCGTCTTGGCGCCCTGGGTTGATGAAGGTTTCGTTGGTAGAAGTTGTGGTGATCGCAGCCAGCAACACGGCGGCGCGCGTGTAGTCAACACGCGCGCTGAAGGAATCACTGAGGTCGCTGCACACTACGCAGGTGCCCAACGCGCCGGAGACCAGGTCACGATCACCACTGAACCCACACGTATCACAAATGTGCGTGCGAGTGGACAGGTCCTTCTTGACTTGGTGCCCACAGAGGCAATGACTCGAGAGCGCCGTGGGGACTGTCGCCATCTTGACGAAGCTGCCACCGAGTCGGGCAACCAAGGCCGCAAGTTCAGCCGTGACCATGCCCGGGGCGAAGGCGTGTAGAGACTTACCCCAGAGCTTCGCCCAGGTCGTGAGGTTGCAGTCCTCGATGAGCCAGTGCACCCCGTGGATGGCGACTAGTTGTACCGCCGCCTCGTGAGCCTTCGCCTGCTTGGTGAGACTCTGCGCCCTGGCTCTCTCACCCTCGCGGCGCCGTAGGTCGCGGTAGGTGGC
>PLNQ01000012.1 GCA_003141815.1 Acidimicrobiaceae bacterium
TGGAGTCCCCAGTAGAGCTTGGTTGACACGACGTAGTCATGTCGCTTCCAACCGAGTTCTTTGAAGGCGGCGCCCATGACTCGCTCGGACTCCCCGGCGGAGTACGCCTCGGCGTTGTCGTAAAAGTTCACGCCCGCGTCGTGCGCGGCGGCGAGACACTCGGCCGCTTGGTGCGCGGTTTCGATCTGATTGGCGTTCGCGAATGTGACCCAGCTACCAAAGGACAAGACACTCACCTTGAGACCTGAACGTCCGAGTCGTCGATATTCCATCTCTGCCATAACTACTCCTTGGATTAAAAGCGCGAGCGCGCTGAGGGCTTACGCCTCGGGATTACGTGGGACGCTCGGCCACTCCTCAAACGAGACCGGGGAGTTATCCTTCGGTCGCTTGACGAAGTACACGACGCCAGCCACGACCGCACCCAACATGAGAACGAACATCAGTTTGAGGAGTATCTTGAGCAGGCCCACGAATCTTCAGGTTAGTGCCCTCGACCCCTGGACATCTCCCCTCGAAGGGGTAAGATAGTGACGTGACTTCTGGCCAGAGCGAACTGCTGCTGTAAAAGGGCGAGCCGCTGCTCGCCCTAGCCCCCGCTTTGGCGGGGGTTTTTTTGTTTCTCACTGGCCTTGACGAAAGGATGGACATGCGCGATAACCCCCAACAGCCAAGTCCCATGGCCTACGCCAAGTACCGAGCGACGGTGCCCGTCGAACTGCCCGACCGCACCTGGCCCGATCGACGTCTGACGACGGCGCCGCGCTGGTGCAGCGTGGATCTTCGTGACGGGAATCAGGCACTCATTGACCCAATGGACCTCGACCGCAAGAACGCCATGTTCACGCAGTTGGTGGAGATGGGCTTCAAGGAGATAGAAGTGGGCTTCCCATCCGCATCCCAGCCCGACTTCGACTTCGTTCGCCAGATCATCGAAGGTGACCTCATCCCGGACGACGTTACGATCCAAGTGCTCACGCAGTGCCGCGAAGACCTCATTCGTAGAACGTACGAATCGTTGCATGGCGCCAAACAGGCCATCGTGCACTTCTACAACTCGACGTCCACGCTGCAGCGTCGCGTCGTCTTCGGGCTCGATAAGGGCGGCATCAAGAAGATCGCCACCGACGCCGCAGCCCTCTGCCTGACACTCGAAGCGACCTCGCCCGACACGGCGTTCTTCTACGAGTACTCGCCGGAGAGCTTCACCGGCACCGAGCTCGAGTACGCCCTCGAAGTCTGCAACGACGTCATCGGCGTCATCGACCCTTCGCCCGATCGACCGCTGATCGTGAACCTTCCCGCGACGGTCGAGATGTACACGCCGAATCTCTATGCCGACGCGATTGAATGGTTCGGCCGTCACGTCGAACGTCGCGACAGCGTCGTCATCTCTCTGCACCCCCACAACGACCGTGGTACCGGCGTCGCGGCGGCCGAGCTCGGCGTCTTGGCCGGCGCCGATCGCGTCGAGGGGACGCTCTTTGGCAACGGCGAGCGCACGGGGAACGTCGACGTCGTGAACTTGGCGCTCAATCTCTTCTCGCAGGGCGTCGATCCCGAACTCGACATCCGCGACATCGACAAGGCCCGTCACGTCACCGAGTACGCCAATCGTCTGCCCATCCATATGCGACACCCCTACGTCGGTGAGCTCGTGTACACCGCCTTCTCCGGATCGCACCAGGACGCCATCAAGAAGGGCATGACGGCCATCGGCGATACCTACGACATGTGGGAGGTGCCGTACCTGCCCATCGACCCGAAACACACGGGGCGTACGTACGAGGCGATCATCCGCGTGAACTCCCAGTCGGGCAAGGGGGGCGTCGCGTACTTGCTCAGCACCGAGCACGGTCTCGACCTGCCGCGCGCAATGCAAGTCGAGTTCTCCAAGCAGATCCAAGTGGTCACGGAGGCCAAGGGCACCGAGATCTCGCCGGCGGAGATCTGGGACGTTTTCACGACGACCTACCAGCCCGAGAATCCGACGATTCAGTTGCTGTCGAGTGAGGTGGCGGCCGATCAGCACCTGACGCGCATCTTCGCCCAACTGGTCGTGAACGGACAACACGTGACCGTGAAGGGCGAAGGCAACGGACCTATCGACGCGCTTATGGCGGGACTTCGCAGCGAGATGGACGTGACCTTCAAGGTCCGTGACTACCACGAGCACGCGCTCACCGCGGGTGCAGAAGCGTCAGCTGTCGCTTACGTCGAAGCCGAAGGCGACGACGGCGCGACCTGGTGGGGCGTTGGGATGAGTTCGTCGATTCTTGACGCCTCGCTCGAAGCCGTCATCTCGGCGGCAAACCGGCGTCGTTAATTGCGGCGTTCGCGGTTCAGATTTGACGTTGAGGAATTCAGCCGGCGCGTTGCGCGCCCACACCTTCGCTCGGGATTAGCGGGCGTGACCCTCTGCGTCGAAGACGCCCACCAGGCTCGGCGCGACGCTCGTGGCTTCGTAGCGGGTGATCGCGTCTTCTCGTCGAAGACTGATGCCGATGTCGTCCCAACCCCCGAGTAGTCGTTCACGAGTCATTGGATCGAGCACGAACGCACGGTGCCATCCGGCGTCAGGTACCTCGACGGAGAGTCGTTCCACGTCGACGACGAGAAGTCTTGAAGGTTCGTCCTTCACCATCTGATTGAGATCCTCGACGTCCTTGACGGGCAGCTGCACCGTCACCAGTCCCTGTTTCGACGAATTGTTGCGAAAGATATCGCCGAAGGACGGCGCGATGACGGCCTCAAAGCCGTAGTCCATCAGCGCCCAGACGGCATGTTCGCGCGACGACCCTGTACCAAAGCGCGGACCCGCGAGCAGGATCGACGCTCCGGCGTACTGGGACTGATTCAGGACGAACGTGGTGTCGTCGCGCCACTCGCTGAAGAGACCGCGTCCGAATCCGGTGCGTTCGACACGTTTTAGCCAGTCGGAGGGAATGATCTGGTCGGTGTCGACGTCCGAGCGCTCGAGAGGAACGCCACGACCTTCGAGGACGTGCACGGGCTTCACGCCGTGACCTCCTCGGGAGAAGCGAATCGTCCCATGATGGCCGTTGCCGCGGCGACGACCGGCGAGACCAGGTGCGTTCGCCCGCCACGACCCTGGCGACCTTCGAAGTTTCGATTCGATGTCGACGCGCAGCGTTGTCCGGGCGTCAAGATGTCGGGATTCATGCCGAGGCACATGGAGCATCCCGGTTCGCGCCACTCGAAACCGGCGGCCAAGAAGACCTGGTCGAGTCCTTCAGACTCGGCTTGGGTCTTCACGCGCCGTGATCCCGGGACGACGAGCGCTCGAACGCCGTCGCTGACCTGGCTGCCTTTGACGACGGAGGCGGCCGCGCGTAGATCCTCGATGCGAGAGTTCGTGCACGAACCGATGAAAACCACGTCCACGGGAATTGAGCGCAGCGGCGTGCCCGGGGCGAGGTCCATGTACTCGAGGGCGCGCTGGACCGTGTTCTTTTCGTCACTGTCGTGCACGTCGTCGGGTGAGGGAACGACGCCGTCGAGGGCCACGACCTGAGCGGGGTTGGTGCCCCAGGTGACGAAGGGTACGAGGTCCGCGGCATTGAGGGTGATCTCGAGATCGAACTGTGCGTCGTCGTCGGAGACGAAGGAACGCCAACGCTCCGCAGTGTCGTCGAACTCGTCGCCTTGGGGCACACCGGGGCGACCCCGCAGGTAGTCAATGGTCGTCTCGTCAACGGCCACGAGACCGGCGCGCGCGCCAGCCTCGATACTCATGTTGCACACCGTCATGCGCCCTTCCATGGAGAGGCCCCGAATCGCTTCGCCGCGATACTCGATCACGTAGCCCGCGCCACCACCGGTGCCCAAGCGTCCGACGATCGTCAGCACGATGTCCTTTGCGCTGACGTCGGGCGGCGGGGTTCCCTCGACCGATACCGACATGGTCTTCGCCTTTTGTTGCGGCAAAGTCTGCGTGGCGAGGACGTGTTCGACTTCACTCGTGCCGATGCCAAAAGCCAACGAACCGAGTGCGCCGTGCGTCGAGGTGTGCGAGTCACCACAGACGATCGTCATGCCCGGCTGCGTAACGCCAAGTTCCGGTCCGATGACGTGCACGATGCCCTGATTCTCGTGTCCCCTCGGAAAGACCGTGATGCCGAACTCCTTGCAGTTCTCGTCGAGCGCCTCGAGCTGGCGTTTCGAGATGGGATCACTGATGGGTGTCGAGAGGGGATCGGTTGGGACGTTGTGATCGGCGGTGGCGAGCGTGAGGTCGGGGCGACGAACGCCACGATGGTTGAGGCGAAGTCCGTCAAAGGCTTGGGGACTCGTCACTTCGTGGACGAGGTGCAGGTCAATGTAGAGCAGCGTCGGCTCGCCCTCGGGCGCCGCGACGACGTGACTATCCCAAAGCTTTTCATAGAGGGTCTTGCCGGACATGATCTAACGCTGCCCGACGATCTTGACCTTGAGCACGCCCGAAGGGGCTTCGTACTCTACGGTGTCCCCGACGCTGCGTCCGAGGAGGGCCTCGCCGAGGGGCGAGGTGGGCGAGGCGACGAGTACGCCTTCGGGCTTCTCCTCGATCGACCCGATGAAGAACTCTTGGAAATCACTGTCGTCGTCGCCTTCGTAGACCACTTGGACGATGGAGGCGTGCTGCACCTTGCCGGCGTGCTCGTCGCGCTGGACGAGCTCGTGGTTGCGAACGACGTGGTCAATCTGGCGGATCCGTGACTCCATTTTCCCCTGCTCGTCCTTGGCGGCGTGGTAATCACCGTTCTCTGAGAGGTCGCCGAGCAGCCGAGCGGCCTCGATGACCCGAGCGATCTCCGTTCGTCCGACCGTCGTGAGATGGAGGTACTCAGCCTCGAGCTTTTCCAGTGTCTCTTTTGTAATGCGGTGAATTTCGTCGGCCATGCCGCAACCTCAGCTTCTAGAGATTTCTAATTCTACCGTCGGGACCTTTCCGCCCTTCATGGGTTTGCTCATCAGACGGTCCAGCGAGCAAAATAGAGAAAAGAGGGAGAGCCAGCGATGAGTAACCAAACGAGCCATCGCGTGGCCGTTATCGGCGGTGACGGCATTGGGCCCGAGGTCACGGCCGCCGCCCTCGACGTGGTCGCCGCCGCGGGCGTCGCGCTCGAGACGAAGTCCTTCGACCTTGGAGCCGCTCGCTATTTACGTGACGGGTTCGTGCTCGACGACGCCACGCTCGAAGAACTGCGCGCCTTTGACGCAATTCTGCTCGGCGCCATCGGACCGGCGATTGGCGACACTCGTATTGCCGGCGGGGTACTCGAACGTGGGCTGCTCTTGAAGATGCGCTTCGGTCTGGATCTCTACATCAACTACCGTCCCTTTCACGGTGTCGAGGGTTCCCTCGCCGAGGGACTGAACTTCGCGATCCTTCGCGAGAACACTGAGGGCCCCTACGCGGGCGAGGGTGGCGTCTTGCGCTACGGGACCGCTCACGAGGTTGCCACGCAGGGTTCCGTGAACACTCGCTTCGGCGTCGAACGCTGCGTGCGCTACGCCTTTTCTCGCGCGGATCAGCTGAGTCGCAAGAAGTTAACCTTGGTGCACAAGACCAACGTGTTGACCTTTGCCGGCGACCTCTGGCGTCGAGTCGTCACCGAGGTGGGGTCGTTGTTCCCCGACGTCGAGGTCGACTACCAACACGTCGACGCGGCGTGTATCTACCTCGTTGAAAGCCCTGCACGTTACGGCGTCATTGTGACCGACAATCTTTTCGGCGACATCCTCTCCGATCTGGCCGGCGCGGTGACTGGCGGCATTGGCTACGCCGCCAGCGCCAATTTGAACCCGGAAAAGGACAGCGCGTCGCTCTTCGAGCCCGTGCACGGCGCGGCACACGACATCGCCGGAACAGGGAAAGCGAATCCCCTGGCAGCGATCTCGTCGGCGGTCCTTATGCTCGAACACCTCGGCGAAGTGGACGCCGCGCGGCGGATCGCTTTCGCGGTGGCAGACTTTGAGGGTGACGTCGCCGCGCTCGGCACGCCGGGCGTCACGAAATTGATACGAGAGAGGTTGTAAATGCCCATTACCCCCACGAAGAAGATTTGGATGGACGGCAAGTTCGTCGACTGGCCGGACGCGAAGGTTCACGTACTCACCTACACGCTGCACTACGGAACCGGTGCCTTCGAGGGCATTCGCGCGTACAAGACGCCCAACGGCGTAGCAATCTTTCGTCTGAAGGAGCACATGGAGCGGCTCCTTCGGAGTTGCAAGATCTTGATGATGGAGGTGCCGTACGAACTCAAGGAGCTCTGTGACGCGGCCATCGAGATCGTGCGCGTGAACGAACTCCACGACGGCTGCTACATCCGACCGCTCGTGTACCTGGGTTACGGCGAGATCGGCGTGAATCCAATTGGCGCACCCGTCAACACGGCGATCGCCGCGTGGTCGTGGGGTCCCTACCTGGGTGACCATGGCGCCGAGAACGGCGTGCGGATGAAGATTTCCTCGTGGGCGCGTCATCACCCCAACGCCATGCCGACCGCCTCGAAGACGGTGGGCGGCTACGTGAACGCGAGCCTCGCCAAGGCCGAGGCCGTCCGCGCCGGCTACGACGAGGCCATCATGCTCGGCCCCGACGGGCTCGTCAGTGAGTGCACGGGCGAAAACCTCTTCATCGTTCGCGACGGCCTCCTGATCAGCCCGCCGCCCTCTGGGGCCGGGGCGTTACGCGGTATCACCCAGGCGAGCATCGTGAAGATCGCCAACGACCTGCAGTACGAGGTGAGTTTCGAGACACTTCGGCGAGATGATCTCTATCTCGCCGACGAGGCCTTCATCACGGGCACCGCGGCGGAGGTCGTACCGATTTCGTCGGTGGACGACCGGCTCGTCGGTGACGGCAGGCCCGGTCCCATCACGACGGCCATCAAGACCACGTACCACCAAGCCATTCGTGGCGAGCGTCCACAGTACGAAGAGTGGTTGACCAGAGTTTGATGGACTCCCTGGAGCGATAACCTCGAACGCGTGGCCCAACCGTCGTTCTCCCCCGTTCCCCTTGCCGGTGAAGTTCGACCGGCCATGACAACTCAGACGCCCGAACTCGGGCGCGCGCGTAAACCCGGACTCGAGCGTTCGGCGCACCGCGTCAGTGGCACGGGGCTCGGCACGCCTGCGCCGGGCGAGGGCTACGCCCTCACGATCGCCGACCGCGAGTGCAAGAAGTTGACTTTGGAACACCCCGAAGACCTACACGACGTCATCGTGGGCGTGGCCGCCGTCGCGGCCAAGCGCGCGAGCGTCGTTGGACGTGGTCCCACGCTCTCGGACGTGCACGTCGCCATGGACCACTTCGGACTACGCGCGACGTCACCGGTCTCACGCGCGACGACCAAGCCATTTCGGGGCCTCGCGCATAGTTACGCGGCGCAACGCCACTTCGTCGACGCGATCTCCGCGGAACTGCTGACCACGGGCGCGAACGGCGCCGCCTCGGCGCACTAACCCTTCAACGTAGTTAAGGAAACGCAATGAGTTTTGACCTCACGGATGAACAACGAAGTTTTCGTGACGTACTACGTCGTTTCGTCGACGAACGCGTGGCCCCGAACGCCGCGCGCTACGACCGCGAACAGGTCTTCCCCCAAGACAGTTTCGACGCGTGCGTGGAAATGGAACTCCCGGCTCTCGGGGTGCCCGAAGCGTACGGCGGCGCGGGCGCCGATATGGTCACCCAAGCCGTCATGGCCGAAGAGCTCGCGCGCGGTTGCGCGTCGACCTCGGTGACGATGTTGATCTCGAAGTTGGGGATGCTGCCTGTTATGAACTTCGCCTCTGAAGAGATCCGTCAGGCCTACCTTCCCCGGATCGCGTCGGGTGCGGTACAAGCGAGTTACTGCTTGTCGGAAGCCGACGCCGGTTCCGACGTGGCGGCGATGCGCTGTCGCGCCGAGCGTGACGGCGACGACTACGTCCTCAACGGCTCGAAGTACTGGATCACCAACTCAGAGGTGTCCGAGACGTACACGGTGTTCGCCAAGACCGACCCCAGTGCCGGTGCCCGCGGGATCAGCTGCTTCTTGGTGGAAAAGGGTTGGGGCGTTGAGTTTCCCAAACACGAGGACAAGATGGGCCTTCGCGCGTCGCCGACTGGTGAGGTCGTTTTCAACAACGTCCGCGTGCCCGCGACGCACCGCATTGGTGAAGAGGGCGACGGTTTCAAGATCGCCATGCACACGCTGGACCGTTCCCGTCCGACCATCGGCGCCCAAGCCGTGGGCATCGCCCAGGGCGCGGTCGACTACGCCGGTCAGTACATGAAAGGTCGAAAGGCGTTCGGCGCACCGATCGCGGAGCTCCAGGGTCTTCGCTTCATGTTGGCCGACATGGCCATTCGTACGGAAGCGGCGCGAGCCCTCGTGTACCGCGCCTGCGCGACGATCGACGAGGGGGACCCCGACGACACGCTGACCTACCTCGGTGCCGCGGCCAAGTCCTTCGCGTCGGACACCGCCATGAGTGTCACCACCGACGCGGTGCAACTGCTCGGTGGCTACGGCTTCACCAAGGATTTTCCGGTGGAGCGTTACATGCGCGACGCCAAGATCACTCAAATCTACGAGGGCACCAACCAGGTTCAGCGTGTCGTCGTCGCTAAGCACCTTCTCAAGTAGGGATTCATGACTGACGCGTCGGCTAACGCCAACAACATCGTTCGTGCGGTCTTTCTAAAAATCGATCCGGAAGTGACGTTACGGACCGTCGACTCGCTCGACCTTCGCGCCCACGCCAAGGTGAGCGCGGTGGTGGGCGTACCACTGCGACAGCTCCAACAGCGCCGCGACGTGACGGCATTCGCCACGACGGCGCCCCTCGCCGCGGTACGGGGTCTCCTGGAAGTACTATCGCTCGCTCCGCTGGAAAAGACGATCGAACTCCTCGGTGACCACGCCGAGAGCCCCACGTACGATCAACTTAGCGAGGCCGTCGACCAACTTCTCGCGTTGGGTTCATCGAACGACGACGTCGTGGCCGTGTTGGCCTACGCGGTGGGCGCGTCATTTCCGGCAGCCCCTCACTGCCGGCGACTCCTGGAAGAACGCCCGGAATTCTCCTTGCCCGCACTACCCGACGTGGTGGCACCCGCGGTGTTGGCGGCGCCGAGGGAAGTGAGCGCCGAGATCCGTGAACAACGAAGGAACCGTCGCGAGGACGAGAAGCGCAAACGCAAGAGCGCGTCGTCAGCGCGGCCGCCGCGGCCCACCAAGGCCAAGGGTGGCTCGACGCGACCCGACGCCGCCGCGACGAAGCCGGCGAGCGTGACGCCACCCACGTCCGAGGAACGTCGCCGACTCTTGTTAACGCCCCTCGAGACCAGTCGATTCGACGCCGAGCATCCCCTCGTGGGCGCGGTCCTCGTCGTAGAGATTCCCTTCGACGCCCATGACCCCGACCAGCCCGACGTGAAGTCGAAGGACCGTCCGGTGTTGGTGGTCGCGGCCTCGAGCGAGGAGTTGCTGGTCCGTCCGATCTACTCGAATCCTTCGCCGGCGCGAACCCTCTTTCAGCCCTGGCGTCGAGTGGGTCTCGACCACGTCTCCTACGTCGCCGACGAGCGCGTCGTCGTGGCGAACGCGGGGCTCGAACCTGTACAACAACTCGGCCAGCTCACGACGCCGGAGTGGAACTCGTTGACTTAACTCGGGGTTGACGTGGTACTCAACTCCGCGTGGCGAGGTCGGTGGACGATCAACGTGATGACCCCGGCGACGGCCAGCGCAATTCCCGCGAGTTGAACGCCAATCGAACCGCTATGGGACTCTTGACCCAAGAGCAGTCGCTCGTCGAGCGCGCGCACGAGTCCCCAGACGATCATGCCGATTCCGGTCACGACACCAACGGTGTATGTTCGTCGCGTCTTCTCGACGCCTAAGAGCGCGAGCCAGAGAAGTGCGTCCTCAGCCCCCTGAATGAGGGGCACCGGGACTCGTTTACCCACTTGTCCGGCGTAGTGAAGACCGAACCACTGATTTGTGAGGTGACCACCGCCGTCAACCATGAACTGAGGTCCCAGGACTCGACCGAGGGCCCAGCCCGCGATCAGGGCGGGCACCAGGGCGTCGGTGAACCTCGTGAGTTGGGTCTTGGGCCACCAACGGCGTTGCAGGATAAGTCCCACGACCAGGGCGAGCGCGATACCGCCAAAACTCGCGAGCCCGCCTTGCCACACGGCGATCATGCGCCCGAGATGACCGCTGTAGTAGCTCCAGTTCGTCGCAATGTTCGCCAGGCGTGCTCCCACCAGGCCACTGACGATCAACCAGACGGTGTAGCGGGTGAAGGGCTCGACGTTGACGTCCGCGCGACGGAGGCGTCGCCGCGCGTAGATGAAGGCCACGTAGAACGCAATGGCTAGCCCGAAGCCGTACGTGTGAAAGACCAGGGGACCGACGTGGAACGAAGTGGGGAAACCCGACACGGCTAGCCCCGGGGGCGACCGAGACCTACGAACCCGTACCCGAGTCGAACGGGAACGATATGCACGAGGGTACCGGTCATCTCGGCTTCAATCATCTGGCCGCCGCCGATGTACATCGCGACGTGCTCGTCGCCGTTGTAGCCGTAAAAGAGAAGGTCCCCGGGCTGAATGTCGACGAGCGGCACGCGCATCGTGTCGTCGTACTGCGCGCCCGAGTAGTGCGGCAAGTAGATGCCCGCAGCTTCGTAGGCCAACATGACGAGACCCGAACAGTCCACGCCAGAGTGACTGGCACCACCCCACACGTAGGGCGTGCCGATGTACAGCTCGGCCGCTCGAATCGCGATGTTCGCCTTCGAGTCGGGTGGGGGGGCGACGACGTTGAAGGTGGGCGTCGCCGTATTGAGCGCCGCCGCAGACGCCGCGGTGGCCGCCGCTTCGGCCTGGCTGAGGAAGATCGCGATCTGGCCCTTGACGTGGGCGAGGGTGTTGCTCAGCCCACTCTGGATCATCTTGGCAGTGTGCAGGGAGTGGGCCGCGTCTCTCGTGAGTGAGCGTGCGTGGCGGTCTTCGGCGGCCAATTGGCCACGCTCGCGGGTGAGTTTGATGCGGTTGCTCTTGAGGCTCGCGATGGTGGTGTTGATGTTGCCAGCGGCGAGTTGGGAGTAGACGTTCCTCGCGCCCGTCTTGTCGGCGTTCTTCGAAAAGAGGGGGTTGTTGCTCTGCGACCCGCCGTTCGTGACGTAGGAGAAGACCACGTCCGCGCGAAGTTGGCTGTTGCCCTTCGAGACGTTCTTCTCGATCGCGGCGACGTTGGCCTTCGTGTTGGCGATCTCGGCGTTGTAGGTGTGGAGATTGATCAGTGACTGGTCGTACTTTTGGCCCAGGCGGCCGACCTGGGCGTCGGTCCGGTTGATCTGGTTCAACAAGATGGCGGCCTTGGCGCGGTCGTTCGTGAGACTCGAGGCGCCGGCCGGACGTGGCATTACGCTCACAGTGCTTAGGGACACTGCCACGACAGCCAAAAAGGAAAAAAACCACCGGAAGTGGCGTCGATCCATCATTGGCTGCAGTGTCGAAAGCACCCAGTGCTCGACGTCAGTCACTCGTCCAGGCTAGTTGGTGGGCTCATTCCGTGTCGGCTCGACGGGAGAGCGGTCCCGCATAGTGCCTCGTCAAGAGGAGTTTCTTGCCCAGCGACACGACGGAAGTGGGGACGAAAATCTCCCTCCGCGTCGCCCCGCGCATAGGCTCGGCGACATGTCGCAGCGCTCTCGCCCTCTTCCTCGCCGCTCCTGTCTTTCGACGCCAGGGTCGTCCGATCGATTCCTCGCCAAGGCGCCAGCGGCGACCGCGGACTTCTCTTTTCTCGACCTGGAGGACTCCGTCGCGCCCAACGAGAAGGTGGGCGCTCGCGCCAAGGTGGTCAACGCCATTAGGACCCTCGACTGGGACGACCGGGTCTTGTGCGTGCGAATCAACGCGTGGGACACGCCGTGGACCTACGGCGACGTCATCGACGTCGTCGCCAGCGCCGGCGAACGTCTTGATGAGGTCATGCTGCCCAAGGTCCGTCGGGCTTCGGACGTCGTGGCGCTCGACCTCTTGCTCAGTCAGGTTGAAGCGAACGCCGGCTTGACGCAGGGCCACATCGGCATCGAAGCTCAGATCGAGACGGCAGAAGGCTTGATCAACGTGGAGGAGATTTGCGCGTCGTCACCTCGGCTCGAGTCCATCGTCTTCGGCCCGGCCGACTTCGCGGCGTCCATTGGAATGCCGGTGACGACGATCGACGAGACGATCCACGAGGGTCCCTCGAATCCTTTTTCTTACGTCTTCTCGAAAATCTTGATGGCCGGACGAGCGAACGGACTACACGTCATCGACGGACCGTTTCTCAAGGTGCGCGATCTCGACGCACTTCGATTCACCGCGAACATCACCGCCTCCTACGGCTTCGACGGCAAGTGGGCCTTGACGCCCGATCAAGCCTTGGTCTTGAACGAGGTCTATTCTCCCAGTCAAGAACTCTTCGACAAGTCCTTCGACATACTCGACGCCTACAAGGTCGCTACTGACGACGAGCACACGGGCGCCGTGATGTTCGGCGACGAGATGATCGACGAGGCTTCGGCGAAGATCGCGCACTCGTTCGTCGCGCGAGGCTCACGATCAGGTATGACCCGCTCGCCAAAGTAATTCCCCTTACTAGGAGACTCTCCTATTAAGGTGTGCGCATGGCGATCGTAACTGACGTGCCAACTACGAGACGGGCGCGACTGCGGGCGTCATTTACTCCTTCGGAGTGGCGTCGGCTCTACGGGATGTTCGGCTTCATCGTGTTCTTACACGTCGCCGGTTGGGGCATCCTCATCTACGCCTCGACCCAACACTTCGGCGCAGGCAGCGGCAAGTTACTTGGCGTGGGTACCGGCGTGTTGGCGTACACGCTCGGTATGCGCCACGCCTTTGACGCGGACCACATCGCCGCCATTGACAACACGACGAGAAAGTTCATGACCGAAGGCAAGCGTCCGATGTCGGTGGGCTTCTTCTTCTCGCTCGGACACTCGACGATCGTCTTTGCCCTCACGGTGATGCTCGGGCTCGGCGCGCGGGCCCTCGGCAGCCAGGTCCGTAACGCCCACTCGTCGCTGCACCACTACGGCACGTTGATCGGCACCAGTGTCTCGGGAGGGTTCCTCTACCTGATCGCGACGTTGAATTTGATCATCCTGGTGAGCATCGTTCGTCTCTTTCTCCAGATGCGTCAAGGTCGATTTAACGACGCCGAACTCGAGAAGCACCTCAACGCTCGCGGATTCATGATGCGCTTCTTCGGTCCGCTCGCGCGCTCGGTGGACGCGCCGTGGAAGATGTACCCGGTCGGCGTGCTCTTCGGTCTCGGTTTCGACACCGCGACTGAAGTGGCCTTTTTGGTCCTCGCGGGATCGTCCGTCGCGGCCGGACTTCCGCTGTGGGCAATCCTCAGTCTGCCGCTCCTCTTCGCCGCAGGCATGAGCCTGCTCGACACGATTGACGGATCGTTTATGAACTTCGCCTACGGGTGGGCATTCTCCAAGCCCGTGCGCAAGGTGTATTACAACATCGCCATCACCGGGCTGAGTGTCCTCGTTGCCTT
Source organism: Acidimicrobiaceae bacterium (assembly GCA_003141815.1). Lineage (GTDB taxonomy): Bacteria > Actinomycetota > Acidimicrobiia > Acidimicrobiales > RAAP-2 > RAAP-2. Next base: position 13,593 of record PLNQ01000012.1, read on the forward strand.
CTTCATCGGCACGCTCGAGTTGATGCAAGTCTTGACCCAAGAAGTGAAGCTCAAGGGCGCACTGTGGAACTACGCGGCCGCCTTCAATATCAATAAGGCCGGTTTCGTGATCGTGGGGATGTTCGTCGCGACGTGGGTCTTCGCCCTCACCTACTGGAAGTACGGCCACGTCGAAGAGCGTTGGGAGCGCGCGGCCTTGAAGGCCCAAGAGGCTCGCGGTGAATCACCGGACCTGCACTCGGCCGGCATCACGTTAGGCGCGGTGCACAAACCTTTCACCATCGACGAGGCGTGACGTCTAGCTGACGTTCTCCAACAGACGCCGTGCGATCACTTTGAGACACAAGGTCTCGTCGGCCCCTTCGAAGATCGAGAGCACTCGGGCGTCGAGGAAGTACCGACTCACCGGGTACTCCTCGGCGTAGCCCATGCCGCCGTGGATCTGCATGGCTTCACGCGTCACCCACTCCGCGGCGCGACAGACGTAGGCCTTGGCCATCGAGGCCTCGAGCGTGCCACTTCGTCGGCCCATCTGGCGAGCGACGTCGAGTGAGAACTGCCGGGCGCACTGGATGACGCTGGCCATGGTGGCGAGTTTGGTGCGCGTGAGTTCGAAGTGGAGCAGCGCTTCTCCAAAGATCACGCGCGTGCGCGCGTACTCGAGTGCCGCGTCGTACGCCGCTTGCATCACACCGACGGCGCGCGCCGCGGTTTGCAGTCGGCCGTTCTCGAAGCCGGCCATCTGGTAGTAGAAGCCCTTGCCGAGTCCGGCCTCGGCGCCGACGAGGCAATCGTCGCGCACGAACCAGTGATCGAAACTGAGTTCGTAGGAGTGCATGCCGCGATAGCCAATCGTGTCAATGGGCCGGCCCTCGAAGCGTCCGTCAGCGTCCTCGCGGCCGTCGCCCTTCGCGTCTTGGTGGAAGAGGAAGCCGTGACTGTCGCCACGGGGCTTCTCGACGAGAAAGAGCGAAAGGCCTCGATGGGCCAATGTTCGGTCGGGGTCAGTGCGCGCGAGCAACAACAACACCTCGGCGCGAGCCGCGAACGTGCACCAGGTCTTGGCGCCGTTGATTAACCAGCCGCCAGTGGTCTTGGTGGCACTCGTAGTGAGTCCCGCGACGTCCGAGCCGAAGTCCGGCTCGGTGACGGCGATAGCGCAGAGGGTCTCGGCGCTGGCGAGTCGTGGGAGCCAGTGCGCTTGTTGTTCCTCCGTACCGCCGTGCAACAGGGCGCGCGTAAGAATCTCGGGCCGCGTGATGAGCGAACCGCCGATACCGAGGCTGCCCCACGAGAGTTCCTCGGTGGCGACGACCATGCCGACGTACTCCGACTCGCCACCACTGGAGAATCCGCCGTATGCCTCGGGGATGGAAAGACCGAAACCACCGAGTTCGCTCAGACCCGTGATGATCGATTCCGGAATGTCGCCGTTCGTGCGATGCACGTGCTCAGCGTGGGGACGAACCTGCTCGTCGGCGAAGCGGTGGAAAAGTTCGCCCACCATCGCGAAGTCTTCGCCCAAGTGGCGTGGCCCCGGCGACTCGGCGAGGGTCGAGAGGAACGAGGGGTCGCGATAGGTCGCCACGAACGACTGGAAGGGCGTGAACCACGTGGCGTCCAACCCCCACGACGATTCGCGTCCGAGCGCGCGCGTCGCAAGGTCTGCAAGAACCAATGCCAAGAACGCCGCGAAGAGTTGTGCCTCGACGTCACCCTTGGCGGCGTAGGAGAGACAGGAACGGGCCGCCGCGAGGGAGCTCGCCGCGTGTGCGAGGTCGTAGGCGAGCGTTTCGTTCGCGTCAATACCACCGCGCTTCGCGAGTTCTCGCAGAGCGCCGGTAAGTACGCCGTCGGCCTGGTCGATGAGAGCAGCGGCAACGTCGAGATCAAGTACGGGCGTGGACATACGTGAAATTTACAGGTTCTTCTTATCGGCGTCGGCGTAGGCTGGCCGAGTGAATATAACAATGATCCTCGCCGACTCCGCGCAAGTGGCCGACGGCAAGCTGTACATCCTGGGCGGTGGCTGGTCCATCACCGGTCCCGACCCGACACCGTCGGCGGTCGCCATTAAAGTTGCCGTCGACTCGCACGAGTTCAACGCGTCGCACCACTGGGAACTCTTTCTCGAAGACGCCGATGGTCAACAAGTTCGCTTCGAGACGCCCGAAGGCTCTCAAATCATTGAAGTGCGCGGGGACTTTGCCGCCACGGCGCCCGAAGACGTTCCCGTAGGCACGCCGGTCGACGTGCCCATCGCGGTGAACTTCGGACCGATTCCTCTGGCGGCCGGCGGACGTTTCACCTGGCGCATGGTCATCGACGGCGAGACGCTGCCCGGGGGACTGGTGTCGTTCACCACGCGCCCCGCGCGCGAACTTGCCATCGAAGAGTAAGTCCGAGTTACTCGTCAAAGAGCCAGGGAGAGTCATGACTACCTACGATCGCCCCTTTGGTCGCCACCTCGAGGACTTCGAAGTCGGTGACGTCTACAAGCACTGGCCCGGCAAGACCATCACCGAAGCGGACGACCACCTCTTTTGCATGATCACGATGAATCATCATCCGCTGCACACCAACGCGTGGTTCGCGGAGAACGAGACCGTACAGAAGAAGAACGTTGTCGTTGGCAACCTCGTGTACTCGCTGGTCCTCGGGATGAGCGTGCCCGACGTGTCGGGTGCCGCGATCGCCAACCTGGAAGTGGAGTCCCTAATCCACCGCTACCCGACGTTTCACGGCGACACCATTTACGCCGAGACGCGCGTGCTCGAGGTGACGCCATCTAAGTCAAAGGAAGATCGCGGCATCGTGCTCGTGGAGTCCAAGGGTTTCAACCAAGACGGCCTCGAGGTCTGCTACTTCCGTCGAAAGGTCATGGTGTGGAAGCGTGCGTTCGCCCCCGCGCGACGGCGCCCCTACGGTGACGACGTCTGGGCGTAACGACTTCGCCGCGTTTCGACGCGAGCTTCGTCGTGTCGCGCCCAAGATAACTAGGCCACTGCCCTGGATCGGGCACGAGAGCCCCTGGGCCGTCCTCGTGAGTGAGGTCATGCTTCAACAGACCCAGACCTCGCGAGTCATCGAGCCCTGGGCGAGGTTCATCGAACGTTTCCCCACGCCTCGTTCGTGCGCGGACGCCTCCCTCGCCGAAGTCCTCACAGCCTGGCAGGGCCTCGGGTACAACCGTCGCGCGAAGGCTTTGCACGACGCGGCGCGCGTGCTTCGTGACGAGTTCGATGGTGTCGTGCCGAGGAGCGTCAAGGAGTTGCGGTCACTGCCCGGCGTGGGCGAGTACACCGCGAACGCAGTGGCTTCTTTCGCGTTCGGCGTACCCGTCGCGGTGCTGGACACCAACGTGGGACGGGTACTCGCGCGCGCACTCGCCAATCGCCGACTTCGCCCGAGTGAGGCGCGGGCACTTGCCGCGGACGTGCTACCGCGCACTGGCGTGGCCGCCTTCAATCAAGCGATGCTCGATCTCGGCGCGCAGTTCTGTCGAGCGGCGCCACGTTGCGAAGAGTGTCCACTCGCTTCGCGCTGCGAGTGGCGTCAACGTGGCGGCGGCGATCCCTCGCCCCTGAGTGCCGGCGTTTCTCGTGCACAGCCACGCTTCGAAGGGTCGAATCGTCAATTACGTGGTCGAGTTCTCAACGCGCTTCGCGAGGGACCACGCTCGCGTCAGGAACTGGGCGCGCGCTTCTCTGGCGTCGAGCCGGGTCGCCGCGACGAAGTCCTCGCGAGTCTCGTACGCGATGGACTGATCACGCGACTGGCGCGTACGTACGTCTTGGCGGGTGCGTAACTGCCGAAGATTCTCCTCGGTGCCATTTCGAACGACGAGGGTGGCCTCGACGAGACATGGGTGCAGTTTCCGAATCGTGATGAACGAAGCGGTGATCTCCAAAGGGGTGGCCGGTAGCCTGGGCGCCGTGAACTCCTTCGACATCGCGCACCGCAAGGAAGTGTTCGGTCACTACGCCACCGGTGTGGTTGTGATCACCGGAGTTTCGCCCGACGGTCCGAGTGGTTTCACCTGTCAGACATTCGGGTCTCTCTCCGTCGACTTGGCGCTGATCTTCTTCGCGGCGTCAACCGCTTCCTCCTCGTGGCAGCGCATTCGAGAAGTTGGCGTGTTGGGTGTCAATATCTTGAAGGACGATCAAGAGCCACTGGCGCGCGTCTTTGCCGCCAGCGGCACGGACAAGTTCTCTGAGGTGAAGTGGTTCCGTGCACCGAACGGTTCTCCCTTTCTCGGAGGGTCGCTCGCGTACCTTGAGGGAACGATCCGTGAAGTGACGAACCACGGCGATCACGACATCGTCGTGGCCGAACTCGACTTTGCGTCAACCGAGCCGGGAAACCCGCTGGTCTACTACCGCGGCGGCTATCGCCTTCTCTCCTAGTCGAAGTGAGGTCACTACGCTTCGTGGTGTGACCTGCGTGAGCGAGGTGAACGACATTGACAAGTGGCGAGCGTGACACTCGCCCTGAAGATCGCGGCCGTCGTCATCGTTGCCTTAGTGTTGATCGTGGCCGCCCTGCGTTTTCGAAAACTTCGTCGCGACGAGACGCGCGAGATCGCCAAACCACTGGAACGTCGCCTTGTCGCCCCGCCGCCGTCGCCCTACGCACCGTCGAAGGGTTTTCGATTGCTCGACGCCGCGGGCGAACCCCTCATCCGGCCACCGGTCGAGCGTCCGCGACTCGATCCCGAGCGCCGCTACGTGTTCAACGATTCGCCCTTGAGCGACGAAGAGTTCGCGCCGTCGCGCGTACGACACAACAACGACTGGTTCCTCTCGCGATCGTCACATCGTTCGACTGGTTCGATCGTCACACGCCGAGTGGGCGTCGCCATCCTCACGATCTTGATCGTTGCCGCGTTGGTGGCCTACTACTCCAGCCACCACTCAAAGGCGATTCCTAAGGGTTCGGCCACGTTCACCACGACGACGCTCGCCACGACAGCGGCCACCACGACGACCACCGTCGCCGTATTTCCTCCGTCGTTCGTGGCGACGTCCACGAGTGGAGAGGACGCGATCTACAGCGTTCCCGCTTCGAAGTACCGCGTGATGGTGACCGGTTCGCTCGGCGCAACGTGGGTGGTGTACAACATGGGACCGTCGAACACATTGGAGTGGCAGGGCACCGTCACCAGGGGCCGTAACGAGTTGTTGACGATGACCGGCAACTCTCGGATAACGATTGGCTCTCCCTCGAACGCCACGGTCAGTGTCGACGGTCGACCTGTGACCTTTCCAACTCCTCGACCCTCCACCTTGATCCTGGTCTTTAACGCGGCGGGGGCCAGTCCTACGTCGTAGGCGCGATCTCGTGCAACAGCCACGCGAGCACCTGCGCCTCGTCGCGCCACGCGTCGTAGCGACCCGACACGCCGCTGTGACCCGCGCCCAACTCGGTCTTTAGTACCGCGCGATTGGACGAATTCGCGTCGCGTAGCGCGAGGACCCATTTCACCGGTTCCCAGAAACCCACGCGCGAGTCGTTGAGACCTCCCGACGCGTAGAGGTGCGGGTAGACGACAGCCTCGCCGTCGACGTCGGCGCGAACGTTGTCGTAGGGCGAGTAGCTCTTCATTGTGCGATAACTCGTCGCGCTCGCGTCGGGATTACCCCACTCTTCCCACTCGCCAGCGGTGAGGGGGAGCGACTCGTCGAGCATCGTCGTTACGACGTCGACGAAGGGGACTTCGGCCACGACGGCGTGAAAGAGTTCGGGAGCGGAGTTCATCACGGCCCCCATCAAGAGTCCGCCGGCCGACGCGCCTCGCGCGGCGAGTTGCTCGCTGGTTGTCCAACCCTCTTTGATGAACCAGCGAGCCACGGCGACGAAGTCGCTGAAGGTGGTTGGTTTCTGGGCGAGGCGACCCATCTCATACCAGGAGCGACCCATCTCGCCGCCACCTCGTACGTGCGCGACGCCGAAGATCACGCCGCGATCGAGCAACGAGAGAAGTATTGACGAGAACGCGGGGTCGATCGAGATCTCGTAACTGCCGTAGCCGGCCAGCAGCAGAGGTGACGGAGATTTCGCTTCGAGGTTGCCGTCGACTCGCACGTTCACGACGTCGCGTCGCGCGACGACCGAGACCGGTACCTCGACCTCGTCGCTGGCGCGAACCCACAGACGGCCGGTGACGTACTTCGACTCGTCGTACCCACCGAGGACTTGTTGTTGCTTGCGCACGATCACCTCGCCACTCGCGACGACGACGTCGGCGATGAGTCGTGGCGTCGTGAGTGACGTGATGAGGACGCGGAGTTGGGTGGTGTCGTAGTTCTGATTCGAAGAGATTGCCACCGTGTTCGGAAAGACCCCACCGTCCACCAAGGACGACCGCACGATCAAGCCCTCACCAAAGGGATCGTCGCCACTGAGGGTCGCGACGAGGCGCACCGCCGCGCAACCGTTCTCTCGCTCGCTGAGGGCAAGAAAGGACTGGAAGGCGTCGACGCCGTCGAGTCGACAACCCGCGCGCTCGGGGACGATCTCGCGCCACTCGCCACCGCCGACGAGGCGCGCGACGAGGCGAAAGTCGGTGGCCCCTTCGTTCGTCATCTTCAGCCACCAGCCGCTTCCCTGAGTGTCAGTGAAGTGTTCGACGCCGTACTCAATGCCGTGACGACGTTCTTCCAGCACAGTCAGGGGACCGGTGGGATCGTTGGCGTCGAGGTAGCGCACTTCGCTCGTCATCGACGAGTTCATCATCACGACAATCATGGCGTCGTCGCGACTTCGCCCCACGCCCACGATGTACTGCGGATCGTCCTCTTGGTAGACCAAGACGTCGCTTTCGGCACTGGTGCCCAGTTCGTGTCGCCAGAGTTGCCACGGACGCGTCGCCTCGTCGATTCGGGTGTAGAAGAAGTGGCGACTGTCGTTGGCCCAGGCGAAACCGTAGGACACCTCGTCGAGCGCGTCGTCGACCGGGGACTGACCCGCCAGAGGGCGAACCGTAACGTGGTGGTGTTCGGTGCCCTCAAAGTCGGTACCGACGGCGACCCAGTCGTCGTTGGGACTGAGCGCCAGTACGCCGACCGAGAAGTACTCACTGTTTCCCGCTTCAATATTTTCGTCGAGAATCACTTGCTCGCCCGCGAGGGTGGTGGCGGGATCTATCACCGGGGGCGTGAGGTCGTCACCGCTCGCCGGCACGCGAGCGCTGATCGGGTAGCTGAGCCCTTCGCGCGTGCGATCGAAGTACCACCAGTCACCCTTTCGCACCGGTACCGAGATGTCGGTCTCTTCGATTCGATTTTTTATCTCGTTGAAGATTTCTTCTTCGAGGGGTCTGAGGGGGGCGAGCTCGTGGGCGAGGTAGTCGTTCTCGGCTCGGAGATGGCTCAGGACCTCCTCACTCCCACGGTCCATCAGCCAGTAGTAGGGATCCACCCTCGTGTCGCCGTGGCGAGTGATGGCGTGGGGTCGTTGGGGCACGGTGGGAGGGTTCAGCACCCCTCTACATTGCCAGTAATTGTGGTCTCGAGGGCCTGTTGAGTAAGTACTATGGACGTAGGGATTATTCCAAAGGAGCGCAATGGCGATAGACAACTTGGACTTCAGCCGTTACCAATTGGGCTGGTCGGACGACCAGTTACCGGTGTTCAAGCCCAAGAAGGGTCTCAACGAGTCCATCGTGCGTGAGATGTCCGCGATGAAGAACGAAGAGCCGTGGATGTTGAAGTTCCGCCTGGACTCGTTAAAGCGCTTCGAAAAGAAGCCCATGTTGCCGTGGTTCGCCGATCGCATGCCTGACCTGGACTTCAACGACATTTACTACTACGTCAAGCCCACCGATCACCAGGTGAACTCGTGGGAAGACCTTCCCGACGCCATCAAGAACACCTACGAGAAGCTGGGCATCCCCGAAGCGGAGCGCAAGTACCTGGCGGGCGTCACCGCCCAGTACGAGTCGGAGGTCGTTTTTCACCGCAATCGTGAGGACCTCGAGCGCCTGGGTGTGCTCTTTTGTGACATGGACACTGCGGTGCGCGAGTACCCCGAGCTCGTTCGCAAGTACTTCGGCACGATCATTCCCCCCAACGACAACAAGTTCGCGGCCCTCAACTCCGCCGTGTGGAGTGGTGGCTCGTTCATCTACGTACCGCCGGGCGTGAAGGTCGACCAGCCCCTGCAGGCCTACTTCCGTATCAATACCGAGAACATGGGCCAGTTCGAGCGTACGTTGATCATCGCCGACGTCGGCTCGCAGGTTCACTACGTCGAAGGTTGTTCGGCACCGGTCTACTCGACGGACTCGCTGCACTCGGCCGTCGTGGAGCTCGTCGCCCTTGAGGGCGCTCGCATCACGTACACGACGATTCAGAACTGGTCGAACAACGTGTACAACTTGGTTACGAAGCGTGCACGCGCCGAGGCGGAAGCACACGTCGAGTGGATCGACGGCAACATCGGTTCGCGACTGACGATGAAGTACCCGTCGGTCTACTTGATGGGTCCCAAGGCCTCGGGCGAAGTGCTGTCAGTGGCCTACGCCGGACCTGGCCAAGTCCAAGACGCGGGCGCGAAGATGGTGCACTGCGCCCCCGAGACGACTTCGACGATCATCTCGAAGTCCATCTCCAAGGACGGTGGCCTGACCGCGTACCGAGGACTCGTGAAGGTCGAGGAAGGCGCCACGGGTGCGAAGAGCTTCGTGCGCTGCGACGCGTTGATCCTCGACGAGAAGTCGATCTCGGAGACGCGGCCCTACATGGAGGTCGGCGAGCAGGACGCTTCGATCGGCCACGAGGCCACGGTGTCGAAGATCGGCGACGACCAGCTCTTCTATCTCATGAGCCGTGGACTCACTGAGAGCCAGGCCATGGGCATGATCGTGAACGGATTCATCGAACCCGTGACGCGCACGCTGCCCATGGAGTACGCCGTCGAGTGGTCACGCTTGATCGAACTGCAGATGGAAGGCTCGATCGGCTAACGAGGTCGTCGCCACATCGTGAACAGCGGTGGACCTTCCCTGACCGGCTGTAGCGTCTCACGAAGTTCGTAACCGAAACGTCGGTAGTACCCGAGGTTGTCCTCGTTCTGCGTCTCCAAGTAGCCACCGACACCTTCGGCGTCGGCCTCGGCGAGTCCGTGTTGCATGAGCATCGTGCCCACCCCACTTCGCTGGATAGTGGGTTCGGCCACGAGCAAGTAGAGGTACCAGTGGAGCTCTTTGGGATGCGACTTGGTAATAGCGGCGAGATATTTGGAGCCATCAGCGAGCGCGCGAGGGCGCCGGTAGAGCGCACGCAGAGTTCCGGGGATTTGGGCAAGTTGCGTGATCGCCGACTGTGGGTAGCGGTTCGTCGGTAGCCAGAGCGACAAGCCAACGATCGCGTCGGCGTCGTCACGAACCGTCACCAGGCGAGCGCCTTCGCCCGCGCGGGTGAGGCTGGTGCGAAAGAAGATCGTTAGGCCTCGGTTGCGAAGCCGATCACCGGGCGAGAGAAAACGGAAAAAGGGATCGTTGAAAAAGGCCCGATTGGCTACCAGGGCCGCGCTCGTAAACTCATTCTTCGTGAGTGTTCGTTCGTCGAGTCGCAGGCCGGTCATTGGTCTGGAGCCTACGACGGCGAGTGACGTGAAATAATCTCCCTATGGGTATGCGCGAAGAGTGCAAGCACTTCCAAAGTCGAACGTACAAGTCGGGCGAAGTGGCGCGTTTCTGTGTGCTCGGCAACGCGCCCGATCAACCGTGGTCGTGCCCAGAGAACTGTGTCACGTACGAGCGCCGCTTCGTGGACGTCGGCTGGTCGCACGGCACCCTTGTCGATCAGCCCGTCGAGCCGGCGCCGAGTTCGAACGTGCCCATCGAGGATCGTCGCGAAATCTTGGATTCGGCGAGTGACATTGTGAACTCCGTCGCGGCGGAACTGCTCGAAGAACGTCGCCAACAACTCGAAAAGCAAGCGGAGAAGGATCGCCGAAAGAAGAAGCGTCGACGTCGTTAGTCGCCGTTGAAGACGGACGGACGTCGCTCAAGGAATGCCGTCATCGCCTCTTTGAGGTCGTTGCTGTGCAGGTACATCGTGTTCCAGCGCGCGACGAAGTCGAGACCCTGCGCCACGCTGCGCCCGTCGTTCGCCGCCAGGACGGCCTTCGTGCCACGAACGGCCAGGGGGGAGTTGGCCGCGATCTCGTTCGCGATTTCGTACGCGGCCTCCACGACGTCGTCGCTCGATGTGCCGTGCAAGGAATTGACGAGGCCAATGGTGAGTGCACGCTGGGCGTCGATGTCCTTGCCGGTGAAGGCCAGTTCGGCGACGTGGCCGGCACTGACGATGCTTGGAAGACGCTGGAGCGTTCCGAGATCAGCGACGATGGCGACCTTTGCTTCGCGCACCGAGAACACGGCGTCACTCGACGCCAGTCGTATGTCGCTCGCGCTGATGAGGTCGACACCGCCGCCAATGCAGTAGCCGTGCACCGCCGCGATGACGGGAAACGGAAGGTCGGCGATCGACGTGACGGCCTGTTGGAGTCGTCGAATCGATTCGTACGACTGGGCGTTCGAAGACGCGGCTGACGATTCGGAGTCACTGGCCAGAAAGTCGCCGCCAAACTCCTTGAGGTCGAGACCGACCGTGAAGTGTGGACCCTTCGCGGCGATGACCAACACGCGAACGTTTGGATCGCTTTCGATTGTGGCGGCCGCAAGCGGGAGATCGCGCCAGAAGGCACTGCCGAGCGCGTTACGCGCTTCGGGCCGATCGAGCCAGAGCGTGGCGATGTGCCCCTTCATTTCGAGCGTGACGACGGACGACGAAAACTCCACACGATCCTTTCGAATGATGGTTGAGCATAGAGCGTCACGCGCCGGAGGCTCGCCGGCGCCCGGTACACTGCCTGAGTCCTCCTTCACTATGACTACCTTCGCTGAATCAGCCTCCACGTTTATTGCCGACCGGCCCGACGCGGCCACCCGACGCCTGGCCTGGTCGCTCTTTGAGGCCACGGGACTGCCCACGACGAGCGACGAAGTGTGGCGCTACGCGCCGCTCGGCGATCTCGATCTAGAACACTTTGCGGTGCCGAGCGCACCGATGCACTCACCGGACTCGGATTTTGCGGCGCAACTGGTCCAACGTGCCGGCCTCGTCGTACGCGTCGTCGACGGCTTCTGCGTGAGTACCGGCGACGTCGTCGAGGGGGTCACCGTCGAGATCGACGAATCCAGTGAATCCCTCGCGGGTGAGACGCTCCTGCACCGCTACGAGGGCGACACCTTCGCGCTCTTGAACGCTGCCCTGGCGCCGGGCGCGACGGTGATTCGCGTGGCTGCGGGCGTAAACGTCGCCGAACCCGTGGTCGTGCTGAATGAGTCAACGGCCGGCGCGTCGTTTCCCCGCACGCAAATTGTCCTCGGGCGTGGCGCCAGCGTCACGGTCGTTGAGTACTTCGAAGGTGGCCGCGACGCGCTCGTCGTTCCCGTCAGCGAGTATCGCCTCGACGACAACGCTTCACTGCAGCTGATTACGTACCAGCGTCTCGACTCGACCGCGTGGCACGTGGCGCGCACGACGGGGTTCCTGTCGCGTGACGCGCGACTCCACCAGGCCGTCGTCGGATTGGGCGCCCACTACGACCGTTCACGCAACGACGCCGAGATGCTCGGCGCGGGCGCGGCCAACGAACTGCGTACGACGTTTCTTGGATCGGGCCATCAGGTTCACGACTTTCGCACCCGTCAGTACCATGTGGCACCGCGCACCACATCGACACTGCTGTCGAAGGGCGCGGTCGCGGATCATTCGCGCTCGATCTACACCGGGTTGATAGAAATTGAGAAGGGCGCGAAGCGCACCGACGCGCGTCAAACGAATCACAACCTCCTCCTCGCACCCAACGCACACGCTGACAGTGTTCCGAACTTGGACATCCGTGAGAACGACGTCATGTGCGCGCACGCTTCGAGCGTGGGTCCCCTCGACGAACTGCAGCGTTGGTACTTGGAGTCACGCGGGGTGAGTCGAGACGACGCGCAGCGTCTGTTGATCCAAGGCTTTTTCTACGAGATGCTCTCGGCGCTGCCGAGCGAGTTGGCCGGATTGGTCGAGAGCGACGTGGCCTCGGTGTTGGCGAGCGTGGCGCAGGTGTCATTGTGACGATGATCGACATCGGCGCGCTCGAAGACTTCGTGACGGGAATCCCTCGGCAACTCCGCGTCGGGGGCCGTACTCTCGTCGCCATACGAATCGACGAGACGGTGTACATCTTGGACGACCGCTGCAGCCACGAGGAGTTCAGTTTGTCCGAAGGCGAAGTCGACGTGGAGACCGCCGAGATCGAGTGCGCGCGTCACGGAGCGATGTTCCGTCTCAGTGACGGCGCGGCCATGGCGTTACCCGCGACGAAGCCGGTAGGGCACTACGAAGTGCAGAACAACAACGGGCGCCTCGAGGTTTCGGTACCGTGAGCTCGGAACTGAAGATTGAAGGGCTGCGCGTCGAAGTCGCCGGCAAGGAGGTCCTGAAGGGCCTCGATCTCATCATGCACTCGGGCGAGGTCCACGCCATCATGGGCCCGAACGGCTCGGGTAAGTCGACCTTGGCCCACGCACTCACCGGCCACCCGGGTTACCGCGTGCTCGACGGTTCCGTGACCATCGACGGAGTCGAACTCTTGACTATGTCACCCACGGACCGTGCCCGCGAAGGTCTAATGCTGGTGCTGCAACAGCCCTTCGAGATTCCCGGCGTACGGTCTTTTGATCTGCTCAAGGCCGCGGGCGCCGACTCCACGACGCTTCGCGAGCGCATGCTCGACGAAGCTCGGCGCATCGAGTTGCCGCCCGAGCTTCTTGATCGCTTCGTCAACGTCGATCTTTCCGGGGGCGAACGTAAACGAGCCGAGATGGTCCAACTCGGCGTCCTACGACCCAAGTTCGCTTTGCTAGACGAGATCGACTCAGGCCTCGACGTCGACGCCCTGGACGCCGTCGCGAAGAGACTCACCGCCGCGACCACTGAGTGGAACTGTGGCGTACTCGCGATCACCCACTTTCGCCGACTACTCCTCGAACTGACGCCCACCATGATTCACGTGATGAGCAACGGTCGCGTGGTGGCCACTGGCGGCCCGGAGCTCGCCGTGACGCTCGAGCGCGACGGGTACGAGACCTTTCGCGATGCCTCCGCCTGAGCGAAATCGCCCGAGCGAAACCGATAAACTTCATTAATGGCTAGAGGACAGGATGGCGCTCCTGGAGAGCCAAACTCGGATCGCCGTGCTCGCTCGAAAGAGTCAATCGTTAACCAGCACCGATTGATGGAACTCGGTAATGCCGTCGATCAGCGCGGCGGCGTCAAAGGGAAGAACCGCGCGAAACGACCGCACCGCCTTCGCCGGCGACTCATCATCTCGGGCGTCTCGCTCATCGTGGTGATCGCGGGGGTGATCGGCGGCAGTTACTACTACGCCAACTACCGTTTCAACAACATCCCGAAGGTCAACGTCGCGCACGAGGTGAAGGCCATCTCGGGCAAGCCCTTCAATATCCTCATGATCGGCTCGGACTCTCGGGCCGGGCTGACGGGTGCGGTCGCTGCTCAGACGGGTGCCTCCACCGGGGCGGTCTCGGGCCAACGAAGCGACGTGGTGAAAGTCATCCACATCGACCCGCAGGCGGGAACCATCTCCATGGTGTCGATCCCTCGGGACACGGTCGTGACGCTCCTCGCGAACCAGTCGCTCTACGGCCAGTTCAATCGCATCAACGTAAACTTCGGTAACGGTCCCTCCCTCCTCGCCCAGACCATCACCGCCAACTTCGGCATTCCTATCAATCAAACGATCGTGGTGAGCTTCGCCGGACTCATCAACGCCGCCGACGCTCTCGGCGGGGTTTACCTTGACTTTCCCTACCCGTCGTGGGATCCCTACTCGGGCCTTCGTATCGCGCACGCGGGATGTCAACTCATAAGGGGTTTCGAGGCGCTAGCCGTCACGCGAAGTCGTCACTTTTACTACAACACGACTGGCGCCACGACGTTTCCAAAAGTCAATGCCAGTTACTCAGCGATAACGAACGCCGGCTGGGTCTACGACGGCACGAGCGACTTTGGTCGCATCGATCGCCAGAACGCCTTCCTACGCGCCACTGTCGACCAGGCGAAGAAACTCTATAACCCCTTGACGATCGACAAGTTCCTCTCGGCGATCCCTCAAGGCGTCACCCTGGACAGCAACTTCAGCCTGAATGAACTCATTAGGCTCGCGGTGCGCTTTCACGGTATCAACGCCAACGCCATCCAGACCTACACGCTACCCACGTACTCGGCGGTGAACGGCACCCTCGGCGACGTACTCTACGTGCAACAGCCCCTCGCGCAAGAACAGCTCGTCGGCATCTTCGGCTCGCAGCTCACCACACCTACGAACCCTCCGCCGAACGAACAGCTCCAGACGCCCCAGCCTCCCTTCGTCGCGGTCACGACGACGACGGTACCGTCGGCAAACACGCCGACGGCAACGTCAGGCAAGAAGAAGCATGTCTCGGCTGGGACCACCACGGCGACGAATCCGACGTTGACCGTGTCATCGTTTGACCCGAGGTCCTGCACGCCGTCGTGAAGTTAGGCGAGTTCCTCTAGACCTTGGCGCAGCGTGTTCCACGCCAGCGTCGCGCACTTAATCCGTACCGGGAACTTCACCACGCCCTGGAGGGCCGCGAGTTCACCGAGTCGGCGCAAGTCCACCTCGTCGTCGTGGTCCTCATCCTTCGCGAGCGCCGACTCGTGCACGGTCATCAACTTCTTGAAGGAGTCGATGACTTCGTTGACCTCGTCGAGAGGCTTGCCCTTGACGGCGCCGCTCATAAGCGACGACGACGACTGGGAGATCGAGCAACCGTGTCCGGTCAGCTTGATGTCGACGAGGACGCCGTCGCGAACGTCGAGGTACTCGACCACTTCGTCCCCGCAGAGCGGGTTGAAGCCCTCCACCCGGTGGGCGGGCGGTGAGGCGAGTTCACCGCGATTGCGCGGTGAACGGTAGTGGTCGAGGATGATTTCGCGGTAGAGGTCTTCGAGGTTCGCCATGTCCTAGCCAAACATTTTAACGGCGTGTTCGAGTGCTTCGAGGAGCACGTCGGTGTCCTTGGTCATGGAGTAGGGGCCGAAGGACGCGCGCGCCGTCGCGGCGAGTCCGAAGCGTCGCATAAGGGGCTTCGCGCAGTGGTGTCCCGGTCGAACGCAGACGCCGAACTGGTCGAGAACTTGGGCGACGTCGTGGGGGTGTACGCCCTCGACGTCAAGACTGATGACGCCACCGCGGTCGGTCGTGTCGCGAGGTCCGATGACGCGAACGCGCCCGTCGAATGTCAACTCCAAGCGGGTGAGCGCGTCGTGCGTGAGGATTCGCTCGTGGGCGGCCACGTTCTCCATGCCCAGTCCCTCGAGGTAACGTACGGCGGCGTGGAGGCCGACCGCTTCGGCGATGGGTGGCGTCCCGGCTTCGAAGCGCGCGACGCCCTTGGCCGGCGTGTAGCCGTCGACGCGTACGTCGGCGATCATTCCGCCACCACCGAGGAAGGGTGGCATGGTGTCCAAGACGTGCTCGCGCGTCCACAAGACGCCGATGCCCGTAGGACCGAGCATCTTGTGACCCGAGAACGCGGCGAAGTCGACGTCGAGATCGGCGACGTCGGTAGGACCGTGCGCGAGCATCTGCGCGGCGTCAACGGCGACGAGGGCGCCCACGTCGTGCGCCGCACGCGCGAGATCCTTCACCGGCGGCCTCGTGCCGAGCACGTTGGACATCCCGGTGATGGAGAGGAGTTTGACGCCCTTCAAGAGTCCGTCAAGGTTCGAAAGGTCGAGGCGGTAGTCGTCGCCGACGGGAATGAAGCGAACCTCGATGCCCGTCGATTCACGCAACTGGAACCACGGCACGATGTTGGCATGATGTTCTATCTCGCTGACCAGGACGACGTCACCGCTTTTAAGGTTGGTGGCGCCCCAACTCTTCGCCAGGAGGTTGAACGACTCGGTGGTGTTCTTCGTGAAGACCACTTCGTTCTCGCCGCCCGGGGCGTTGATGAAGCGCGCGACGGCGTTGCGAGATCCTTCGTAGGCCTCCGTCGCCTCGTTCGCGGTCTGGTAGACGCCCCGATGGACGTTGGCGTGGCGCAGTTCGTAGTACCGGCTCATGGCATCGATGACCGCGTGCGGCTGCAGCGAACTCGCGCCCGAATCGAGGTACGTGATCGCCCGGCCATTGACGACGCGCGTGAGGAGGGGAATGTCCGCGCGAACGCGTCGAGCACTGAAGCTCGTCACGCGCTCACCGGTCGCCAGGCGTCGTAGCCCTCATGGTCGATCTGCTGGGCGAGTTCGGCCCCGCCGGAGTGCACGATTTGGCCGTCGAACAAGACGTGCACGAAGTCGGGTCGGATCTCGTCGAGGAGTTTGACGTAGTGCGTGACGACGACCGCGCCCATGGCGGGGTGTTGTTCACGAACGGTACGTACACCCTTGGCGACGACGCGCAACGCGTCGATGTCGAGACCCGAGTCGGTCTCGTCGAGCAGAGCGATAACGGGATCGAGGAGCGCCATCTGCAAGACCTCGTTGCGCTTGCGCTCGCCGCCGGAGAACCCGTCGTTGAGGTGGCGTTCGGCGAAGGCGCTGTCGATGCCGAGTCGGTCCATCCACTCCGCTAAGTCCAGACGCACCTCGAGCACGCTGAGTTCCTCGAGGCCCTTACGCGCGGCGATGGCCTGACGCAAGAACTGAATGACCGAGACGCCGCCGATGGCTTCGGGGTACTGAAAGGCGAGAAAGATGCCCGCACGAGCTCGAACGTCGGGAGTCCACGCGGCGATGTTCTCGCCCTTCAACAAGATCTCGCCGCTCGTCACTTTGTAGCCCGGGTGACCCATGATGACGCTCGCGAGCGTGGACTTGCCCGCGCCATTGGGTCCCATGAGCGCGTGCACTTCGCCCTCATTGACGATCAGGTCCACGCCGCGCAAGATGGACGACCCTTCGGCCTCAGCGTGAAGATTACGTAGTTCAAGCAGTGGTTTTGGCACGCAGTGAGCCTACTGGTGAAGAGTGAAGCGTTGACCTGGGCTCACCAACCGCGTTCGACCCACTCGTCGAGGTGCGGCCGCTCAGTACCGATCGACGACGACGCTCCGTGACCGGGCCAGATCGTCGTCGCGTCGTCGTAGGCGCGAAAGAGTCGCTCGTCGATGGAGGTGATGATCGTCGCGAAGTCACCACCTTCGAACGTGGCGTTACCCGGGCCGCCGGGGAACAAGGTGTCACCGGTGAAGAGCATCGGCGTGTCCTCAAGCGCGAAGCAGATGCTGCCCGGCGTGTGGCCGGGCGTGTGCACCGTGCGCAGTCGAAGATCGCCCACCGAGTGCACCGTGTCGTCCTCGAGGAGGTGGTCGTAGCTCGGCAGCATCGCCGCGTCCTCACGTCGCACCCAGACCTCGATACCCGCGTCGCGCACCTCGGTGACGGCGCCGATGTGATCCCAGTGGCCGTGAGTCTCCAAGACCGACGTGACGCCGAGCCGTGTCGCGACGCGAAGTAATCGGTCGTGCTCGTTCGCGGCGTCGAGAAGCGCGGCTTCGCCGCTTCGCCGACATCGCACGACGTACACGTTGTTGTCGATCGGGCCCACCACGAATCGGTGGACCTCGGCGACGGCGTTTGACCAGACCAGTTCCACGTTGTCCACGACCCCAGAATGCCACGAAATATCGCGCCGCCGAGATTGACTAATCTCGACGTTGGCGCCGTACGCGCGGAGAAGAAGAGGGCTCGCAATGAACTTTGGCTTTAGCGAAGAGCAGGAAGAACTTCGCAAAATGGTGCGCCGCTTCTTAGAGGAAAAGTCTCCTGAGAGCGAAGTTCGTCGCCTCATGGCGACAGCCGAGGGCTACGACCCTGCCGTGTGGGCACAGATGGCGAACGAACTGGCCTTGCAGGGACTGGGCATTCCCGAGGAGTTCGGGGGACAGGGCTTCGGCCCGGTCGAGCTGTACGTGGTCTTCGAGGAGATGGGCGCGGCGCTGCTCTGCTCGCCGTACTTCTCGACAGTGGCGCTCGCGGCGAACGCGCTGCTCTTCGTCGGCAACGACGAGGACAAGGCGGCGTTTCTTCCCGGCATCGCGTCGGGCGAGACCATCGCGACCCTGGCCGTCACCGATGACGCTGGACTGTGGGATCTCATGGCGACGTCCACCACGGCCGCGCGCTCGGGCGACGCCTTCGTCCTGAACGGCGTTCGCAGCTACGTCACCGACGGCTCGACGGCCACGTTGTTACTCGTGCCCGCGATGACGGACAAAGGGCTCTCGCTCTTCGCCGTTGACGGCGACGCGCCGGGTGTCGCGCGCGAATCCCTCTCGACCATGGATCAGACCCGCAAGCAGAGTCGTATCGAGTTCACTGACGTTCCTGCGCGGCTCGTCGGCGACGAGGGCGGTGCCCTCGCTGGCTTGGAAGCGACGTTGCAAGTGGCTGAGGCCGCGCTCGCGGCCGAGCAGGTCGGTGGCGCGCAGCGCGTGCTCGACGCGTCGGTTGAGTACGCGAAGAATCGCGTGCAGTTCGGTCGGCCCATCGGATCGTTCCAAGCGATAAAGCACAAGTGCGCCGACATGTTGCTGGACGTCGAGTCCGCGAAGTCCGCCGCGTACTACGCGGCCTGGGCCGCGCAGGAGCGCAACGACGAGTTGCCCATCGCGGCAAGTCTCGCCAAGTCGTTCTGTTCCGAGGCCTACTTTCACTGCGCGGCGGAGAACATTCAGATTCACGGTGGCATCGGCTTCACCTGGGAACACCCCGCGCACCTCTACTTCAAACGTGCGAAGAGTTCGGAACTGTTCTTAGGGGACCCGGCGTACCACCGCGAACTGTTGGCGCAACGCCTAGGTATCTAGTCACTCGTGCTCGCCCACGAGCAACTCCAAAGTGGCGGGTCACTGCTCGACCTACGAATTTCCGATTCGAACGCTCGCCCCGTCGTGGGTCACGTCCTCGTGTTGGTGCACGGCCTACCTCGCTTGGTGGGCATGGGACGTCAAGCGGCGGGCTTGTTGCCGGAATTGGCCGAACACGTCGCGAACGAATCAGGCTGGCTGGTCGCCACGGGGACCTTGTCGGGGGTTGGCGGGAGTACTGGCACGTTCTCGGCGTCGAAGTGGCGTGAGGACTTAGCGACGATTCTCGACCGTGTTGCTGAAGGTGACCTCCGGATATCACTGGCCGGCTTTGGTTTCGGTGGATCGCTGGCGCTCGCCGCCGCCGCGGCGGATGATCGAGTTCGCGGCGTCGCCACGTTCGCCGCGCCCGCGCACCTCGTGGCGTGGGCCGGATCGGCCGTGGAGATCCACCGCGCGGTGCAGATTGCTGGCGTCGTGGGCGACGATAAGGAATTGCTCGCGCCCGACGAGCTTTACAAGGACCTTCTCGCCATCGATCCCATGAAGGCCATCGCCGCGATACCGCCGCGGCGCCTTCTCATCGGTCACGGAACCGACGACATTGAAGTACCCGCGTCGGACGCGAGGGACCTGGTCGCCGCGGCCGAAGGTCGTGCGGAACTTCGTCTCATTCAGGGTGCGGGCCACCAACTGCGCGCCGACCCGCGAATGGTGGCGACGTTGTTAGGTTGGCTCGACCGACACCGTTGACAAGGCTTCGTCGAGCGCCCGACGAATGTCGCGGGCCTCACGTTCAGGACTGCTCGACTCGGTGAGTGCGCGAACGACCACGAAATGACGTAGTCCGGCCGAAACGAGCGAGGCGACGTTGCTGGCGTTGACGCCACCAGTCACGAAGACGGGACGGGCACTGCGGGCCTGGCTCGACGTGGCGTACTCGACCCCAGTGCCGGCGCGACCGACTTTGGTGGGTGTGGGCACGATGGGGCCCGCGCTGAAGTAGGTGGCGTCTTGGCCGAGTGCGCCGTCGAACTCTTCGGCGGAGTGTGTCGAGAGTCCGACGATGGCGGTTGATCCAAGTAATGCTCGACAGCGTTCGACGCTGACGTCGTCCTGGCCAACATGTACGCCGTCGGCGCCCGCCTCGAAGGCCAGTTCGGGAACGTCATTCACGATGAAAGGAACGTCGAAGGCGCGACAGATGGGGATCATGAGACGGGCTTGCTCGAGCTGCGTTGACGCCGGTAGGACCTTCTCTCGTAGTTGCACGACATCGACGCCGCCGCGAAGGACGGCCGGCAGGAAGCTCGCCATGTCGTCGCGTACGCCCACGCACAGATAGAGGTGGCGCGTAGCAAGATCGAACACGTGGACCACTTTAGAAGTTCGGGGCTATCTCTCCCCGCACCACGATGAGGTGGGGCAGAATGGGGCTATGCAGATTCCCGCCAAGGCTGAGTACGCGATTCGCGCACTTTTGACGTTGGCGGCGAGTGACGTCTCGGTGAGCGCCGATCACTTGGCCCACGAGCAGGATCTGCCGGCCAAGTTTCTCGGAGCAATTCTCTCCGACCTACGCCGCGGGGGGCTCGTGACGAGCCAACGCGGACCCGAGGGTGGCTTCAAACTTGCCCACGACCCCGACGAGATTACGATCGCCGACATCCTGCGCGTGGTGAGTGGACCCATGGCCGGCGTCAGGGGCATGCGTCCTGAGACGCTCGTGTACGAAGGCGAGGCCAAGCACCTGCGTGACGTATGGGTGGCCGTCCGCGGCACATTGCGTGAAGTGCTCGAGCACGTCACTCTCGGGCAGGTACTGCGCGGCGATCTGCCCCCGGTCGTGACGCGTTTCACGGATGACCCGGACGCTTGGATAACGCGAGTCATATGATCCGAATTCATACCGACGGCGCCTGCCGCGGCAATCCCGGACCGGGCGGTTGGGCCTGGGCGAGTGGAGCCGACGAATTCGCGAGTGGCGCCGAGGCTCACACGACGAATCAGCGCATGGAGGTCATCGCGGTCATCGAAGCACTTCGTGAACACCCCGACGGCCCCATCGAGATCGTCAGTGACTCGAACTACGTAGTGAAATGTTTTCACGAGAAGTGGTACGTGGGTTGGCTCCGCCGTAACTGGAAGAACACGAAGGGTCAAAGCGTCGCGAACCGGGACCTCTGGGAAGCACTGCTACCGCTCGTCTTGGAGAGCGGTCGCGAGGTTACCTTCTCGTGGGTCAAGGGTCACTCCGGCGATCGAATGAACGACTTCGTGGACGAACTGGCAACGGCGGCCGCTGACGCACAGCGTGGTCGTCGCTCCTAGAAGTTAAAACTCTCACACCTGGTTACTCCCGAGCGTGTAAGCGTGCAATGGAATCTTGCGTGAAATTGAACGTCGAGCGGAGCCGTACTCCTCGCATCACATTTATGTGAGGGCGATGGAATCGATCAGTCGTCACCCGTGTGGGTTCCCGAACTGACTCCACTGTCGTCAGTTTGACCACTTCCACTCGGCGGGGTGTCACCAAAGGTTCATTCCCGACGACGTCAACGTCGATTCGAACCGTGACCACGACCACCGCGCCGAGTAGAGCGGTCACTGGTGGCGCGTCTCCTGGGGGAAATACCCCACCTACCGTTCCGACGAATTCTCCGACGCCGACGACGCCCACGACGCCCACCACGGCCGCGCCTGCACCGCCCGCACCGCCGACGACTATCTACGTGCCACCCACCACGGTTCCGGTGACGACGACGACGTGCACGACGTCGCCGTCCGGCACGGTCACCTGCAACTAGAGAACGGTGTGCGTGGCGCGACTCATAAAAAGCGTCGGTTTCGCGCCAATGGGTCGCATTTAGGAAGACCCGATAATACGAGGACCTGACGGGGGCGTTCGGAACGCCGTCGTGGCGTTGACAGCGCTTAGGGATATGCACAAAAACATTAGGATTTCCTTCTGGGGGATGGCGCTGTACTACCGAAGGGAAAGACTGTGGTTAACGAGGTCCAGCAGTTCGATGTCGTCGTAATCGGAGGAGGACCTGGTGGTTACGCCGCTGCCCTCTACGGCGCCGCGGCCGGTCTCAACGTCGCCCTTATCGAACGTGACAAGGTCGGTGGTACTTGCCTTCATCGCGGCTGCGTGCCGGCGAAGGAGTTCTTGGAGACTGCGCATGTTCATCGCACGGTCGAGCACTCGTCGGCCTTCGGCATCACCGCGAAAAGCGTGTCGGTGGATTTCGCCGTCAGCCAAGCCCGTAAGAACGAGATCGTCGACCGCCTCTTCAAAGGACTCTCAGGTCTCCTGAAGGGCCGAAAGGTCACCATCTTCGATGGGACTGGTCGACTCGACAAAGATTTGAGCGTCTCCATCGTCGACGGCGCCGACGCCGGTGTCGTGGCGAAGGGCGCCAACGTCATCTTGGCCGCGGGTTCTGTGCCGCGCACCCTTCCGGGCTTTGACGTCGACGGGAAGATTGTCGTCACGTCGGATGAGTTCCTCGACCTCAGCGCACTACCCGCGCGCGCCACCGTCATTGGCGGCGGTGCCATTGGCTGCGAGTTTGCTTCGCTCCTCTCGGACATGGGCACCAAGGTCACCATTCTCGAGTTTCTTCCCTCGATTCTCGCGGGTTGCGACAGCGAGGTCGCCAGTGTTGTGCAGCGCTCCTTCAAGAAGCGCGGGATCGAAATCCGCGTGGGCGCGAAGATCACTGGCCACACTCCCAAGAAGGGTTCGACGACCATCGCCGTCGAGGGTGAAGAGAGCGTGGAGACCGACATGGTCGTCATGTCCGTAGGCCGGCGCCCGCGCACTGAAGGGCTTTTGGCTGAAGGCACTGGCGTTCAGATCGATGAGCGAGGCTTCGTGGTAGCTGACAGCTATCAGCGCACGGCAGCGCCACACGTCTTCGCCGTGGGTGACGTCGTCGCGGGCACACCCCAACTCGCGCACGTGGGCTTCGCCGAAGCCATCGTTGCCATCAAGACAATTCTCGGCGAGACTGTCGTGCCCGTCGACTACGACCGCGTGCCTTGGGCCATCTACTCGAATCCCGAAGTGGCCTTCTGTGGACTCACCGAAGCCGCCGCGAAGGAGAAGGGCTACGACGTCGTCGTGAAGAAGGATCCCTTTGGCGGTAACTCTCGCGCGCAGATCATCGGCGACACCGAAGGCGTCGTCAAGATCATTGCGGAAAAGCGCGCCGACGGTACGGGTGGCCAGATTCTCGGCGTGCACATGGCGGGACCGTGGGTCACCGAACAACTCGGCGCCGGCTACTTCGCCGTGAACTGGGAAGCGACCGCCGAAGAAGCGGCCGCGTTGATCCAGCCTCACCCGTCGCTCTCGGAGACCTTCGGTGAAACGCTCCTCGCGTTGGCTGGTCGCGGGTTGCACGTTGGCTGACGTCACGCTCCCGTCGTTGGGTGAGTCGGTCACCGAAGGAATCATCACGCAATGGTTCAAGAAGGTGGGCGACGTCGTCGCGCGTGACGAGCCACTCTTTGAAGTCTCGACCGACAAAGTCGACTCCGAGATGCCTTCGCCCGCCGCGGGGGTGCTCGTGGAGATTCTCGCGGGTGAGGGCGACACCGTCGAAACCGGTTCACGCGTCGCGGTAATCGATGAAAACGCCACCGCGGGCGCCGCCGTGACGGCGCCCATAGAGTCGCCGCCGGCCGCCGTGACACCTCCCGCGCCGCCCGCAGCTCCGGAGGCCCCCGCGCGGAGTAAACCATCCGAAGCGTCGCTGAACGGCGTCGTGGTGTCGCCCGTGGTGCGACGCATTCTCAACGACGGCGGCGTCGCGGCCTCCGCCGTTCAAGGCACCGGTCCAGGAGGCGCTATCACGCGCCGTGACGCCGAGCGCGCGGTCGCCGATGGTTCGACCGAAGAGCTGGTAGTGCCGCTCAGCAACGGACGACGTCGTATGGGTCACCACATGTCGGTCTCGAGTCAGAGCACGCCCCACGGATTCGTGGCTATTGAGGTCGACGGCGCAATCTTCGGCGAACTCGAGCGGTTCGGTCGCGTCACGCGTGACGGAGAACCGATCAGTGACGAGATGGTCGTGAGTTTGGCCGCCGTTCGTGCGCTCGCCGAATTCGAGTCCCTCAATGCCACGTACTCGGGCGACGAGTTCGTCGTTCACCGCACGGTAAACCTGGGTGTTGTTCGGGCGATCGCCGACGACGGCATGTTGGTGCCCGTGGTGCACGCCGCGGCAGGACTGACGTTACGAGCCCTTGCTCGTCGAATCAACGAACTGGACGGTCGTGTGCACTCTCGTCAACTGACGACGGACGATCTCATGGGCGGCACCTTCACCGTCGCCGGTGCGCCCACGAAGCACACGCTCTTGGCGGCGTCGATCATCATCCAACCGGAGGTCGCGATTCTTTCGATGGGCGCAGTTCGACTCGTGCCGATAGTGAACGAGTCAAGCGGTTCACCGGTCGTTGAAGTAGGTCGGCGATTGGTTCTGGGTCTCTCGTTCGATCATCGAGTCTGTGAACCCGTGGGTGCGGCCAGTTACCTGGAGCGAGTGGCCGAACTTCTCGCGGGTATGGACCTGGCGAGCGAGCGATAGATGTTGCGCCGACGTCATCTAGGGAGGGTCTCCTTCGCCGAGGCCAACGACTTGCAGCGCGCCCTGCTCCAGGCGAGTGACGACTACGTCTTGTTGTTTGAACATCCGCCCACCTACACCCGAGGCATTCGAACACTGGAGGAACACTTCCTCATACCTCCTTCGCAGTTGAACGCGGTCGTCGTCGACGCCGACCGTGGGGGCGACGTGACGTACCACGCGCCCGGCCAAGTGGTGGCCTGGGCGATCGTCAGTGTCGACGACGATCCCGCCGCCGGCAAAGCGCACGTTCGTAAACTCGAAGACGCCGTCATCGGCGCGGTCCGTCGAGCCGATCCCGAAGGCCGTCTTGGCGACGTGGGCCGTCTCGAGGGATACCCGGGCGTCTGGGCACACCTTGAAGGTTTTCCATCAAAGATCGCCGCGGTCGGAGTACGGACGGAGCGAAACGACGCGGGTCGTCGACGCACCCTGCACGGCGTGGCACTCAACGTCGAGATCGATCTCGAGGGATTCAAGGCCATCGTGCCCTGCGGCATTCCGGACAAGCCCGTCGCCTCACTGACCTCGCTCGGCCTCGCCGTCACCACGCTTGACGTCGAGAACCTTCTGGGCGAAGAACTCGAGCGTCAACTCGGTGGCACGTCGCGGGTCGCTCGCGTCGACCGCAGCGTGGCCACGACCTCAGACGAACGTCCCCTCCTTCGACGTCTGCGCAAAGCCGGGGTCGATCCCGATGCGGGTCTTTCTCTCCACGTGCGTAAGCCCGAATGGCTCCGCATCGAGGCCCACATGGGAAGTGAATATCAGTCGCTTCGCAAACTCACCGAGGACCTGCGCTTGGTGACGGTGTGCGAAGAGGCGGGTTGCCCCAACATCTTCGAGTGCTGGTCCGCGGGAACGGCGACGTTCATGGTGAACGGTGAACGCTGCACGAGGGCGTGCGGTTTCTGTCTCGTCGATACCCGCAAACCCATGGCCCTTGATCCCACCGAGCCCGAGCGCGTCGCCGAAGCAGTCGTTCGACTCAACTTGGCCCACGCAGTCATCACGTGCGTGGCGCGTGACGATCTTGCCGACGGCGGCGCGGGCGCCATTGCCCAGAGCGTGCGCGCGATTCGCGAGCGTTCTCCCGACACCAACGTTGAAGTGCTGACGAGTGACCTCAAGGGTGACGCCGATTCATTGCAGATTCTCATTGACGCCCGTCCCGACGTGATGAACCACAACATCGAGACCGTGGCTCGCCTCCAGCGCGCCGTGCGTCCGAGTGCCGGGTACCTGCGCTCGCTGACCGTTCTCGCGCGCAGCGCGCGGGCCGGGCTCACGACGAAGTCCGGTCTCATGGTGGGACTCGGCGAGACGGTCGACGAAATCGAAGAGACGTTGGCGGACCTTGCGGCCGTTGGCGTGCAGATCGTCACGATCGGGCAGTATCTTCGTCCGACGGAGCGACACCTCCCCGTCGCTCGCTTCTGGGAGCCGGCCGAGTTCGCGGACCTCGCCGAGCGTGGTCGACGGCTTGGTCTTCGTCACGTGCAGTCCTCGCCACTCACGCGCTCGAGTTACCACGCGCGCGAAGCCCTCAGTGACGCCACACCCGTCGCGGCCCCGTTGTTGCGGCGCTGAATCCTTGCGCCCCGTTGGGTTCGTCAGCGAGGTCAGGTTTATTAGATATAAGTCGTGCTCGGATTTAAATGAATCCGCTTTCGGTGAAAGTATCGAGAAGTCGGTCTGACCATTGGCCTTGATTTAGTAGTTGGCCAGTCACACTCCGACCAAGGAGAGAATCGCCCGGTGGATTTGAATCGCGATCTGTTGTCGCATTTCATCGGGATCACGCGCGCGTACCGGCGAGCCGCCACCGCCCCAGCCGCCGGAACGCTCTGAGCGTGTCGTGATCGTTCCCCGTCCTCGCCTACGAGACGGCTCCCATTGCACGGTGACAGTGCCCGCGGCGAGAGTCAGACTCGCTGAGCCTCTGGAAAGGACATCCTCAACAGCGTGGTCAATCAGATCGGATAGCCAACCCTCGACGTCTACCCAATGCGGATCATCCGGCGACGCGACCACGGTCTCGAGCCGTTCATCGGAAAGCAACTGGTCGATAAGGTCCGACGAACCGCCCACGTAGGTCCACGGAAAGTCGATCTCGCTCGCGACGCACCATGATTGGTCCGCCGGCCACCACAGGTTCGGCGTCTGCTGATCATGGCTGCTCGCCATCTTGAGAGAGGTAGCACCCGCGAGAGAGCCTTCGAAAAGTCCGTATTCGCGCCATGGTAACTCCACCAGCCGCGAAGGCTGCGGCGGTGCTGGAATGTGCACCGGGGGTGAACCGAGAGGGACAAACGCGGCCGCGCTGCCGAAGTATCCGATCCAGAGACAGAAGAAGCACTCTTGCGGCGTCGAGGTGTGCGGCGTCAGGTCGTCGATAAGCGCTTCGGCGTCGGGAAAGAATAGAGCGCCTTGTCGTGGGCCCTGACTTCTCCATGGGGGCTCGGTAGGAGGAGTCGTCTCGGGCAACGCGACCTCGTGCCACTGAATTCGAGGGTGCAGTGGGACACCACTCCACCGCGACACGTCCGCCCACCGGACAAGTGGGAATCCGTCTCGGGGCAACTGGACCGGGTGCAGAATCCTCACGTACGCGTCGAAGCCGCTCGGAACGACCGACGACACTAAACCCGAATTTCGTGGGCTGAGGCGTTCGCGAATCCAATCCGCTGCCGACACGTTTTCGCTCATCACGAGTGCGTCGGAACTGGCCATCGCTCAATAGTCGCACAAGGCCCGGGTCCCCGCCTTCAAGAGCGTGCGGTCGATTCGACCGAAAAGTCATGCTCTGAGACGTGCACCCATCTCGCCTCGTATTGCTGGCGAACTCACGTTTCGTTAGGCGATGAAGTACTTGGCCTTGGGGTGATGACAGATAATGGCGTCGGTGGTCTGTTCGGGGTGGAGTTGGAAACCCTCTGAGACCGATACACCAATTCGCTCCGATTCGAGCAGCGCCGCCACCTTCGCGTTGTCGCTGAGGTCGGGGCAAGCGGGGTAGCCCCACGAGTAACGACCGCCGCGATACTGCTGGCGAAAGAGGCCGGTCAGTGTAGGTCCGTCTTCCTGCACGTACCCGAGCTCTTCACGAATACGTTTGTGCCAGAGTTCGGCGAGCGCTTCGGCCATCTCCACGCCGAGCCCGTGCAACATCAAGTAGTCGCTGTAGCGATTCTCCGCGAAGAGTTGGTGCGCTCGCTCGGAGACGCGACTACCCATCGTGACGAGCATGAAACTGGCGTAGTCGCGGTCGGGACTCTCGTTGGAGCGAAAGAAGTCGGCGACGCAGAGGTGCGGCGCGACACTTTGGCGTGGAAAGTGAAAACGCGTGATCTCACTGTCGCGCGATTCGTCGGTGTAGATGATGAGATCGTTGCCGTCGGAAGCGGTGGGGTAGTGCCCCCAGACCACTTGAGGAACCAGCAAGTCCTCCTCGACGGCGATACTCATCTGTTCACGCAACGTGGCACTGACCCGTTCCTTGAACGCCTTGTCGTCCTCGCCGTCCTCGGGGCGATAACCCCACTGGTTTCGAAAGAGCGCCGTGAGGTTCAAGAACTCGCTGATCTCGTCGAGGGACATGCCCTTGGCGACGCGGCTTCCGAGGAAGGGCGGAACGAAGAGTGGGTTGTCGGTTTCGACGTCGGGACTGCGGCTCGGCAACGTGAGATCGGTCTCGGGCGCGGGATCGTGGAATCGCCGCTGCACGTTCTTCTTAGATAGCTCGCGGCCGAAGTTCGGATCGTCCGTGCCTCCTCGACGGATGTCCCCGAGTTGATCGAGCACGCGAAGCCCTTCGAAAGCGTCCTTGCCGTAGAACAGGCGACCGCCGTAGATCTCTCGAAGGTCGCGCTCGACGTACGTGCGCGTCAGGGCCGCGCCGCCGAGGAGGACCGGGACTTCGGACATCGAGCGTTCGTTCATGATCTCGAGATTTTCGCGCATGATGAGGGTCGATTTGACCAAGAGACCACTCATGCCGAGGGCGTCGGCCTTGTGTTCCTCAACGGCGCTCAGCATCTCGTTTACGCCGACCTTGATGCCCAGGTTGATGACTTCGTAGCCGTTGTTGGTCAAGATGATATCGACGAGGTTCTTCCCGATGTCGTGGACGTCACCCTTGACGGTTGCCAGGACCACGCGACCGCGGCCCCCTTGGTCGCTCTTCTCCATCAGTGGTTCGAGATGCGACACGGCGGTCTTCATCGTCTCCGCGCTCTGCAAGACAAAGGGGAGTTGCATCTCGCCGCTCGCGAAGAGGTCGCCAACGACGCGCATGCCGTCTAAGAGAATCTCATTCACGATCTGCAGGGGCTTCGCGCCCTCACTCATGGCTTGGTTCAAGTCGTCCTCGAGCCCGACGCGCGCGCCGTCGATGATGCGACGCTTGAGGCGTTCATTGAGGGGCAGCTCGTCGAGTGCGGGGCCCTGGTTGCTGGACGTCGACACGCCTTCGAAGAGTCGCAGTAGTTCACTCAAAGGGTCGTAGTCGTCGCGGCGGCGATCGTAGATGAGGTCCAGACAGACTTGTCGCGCCTCTTCGTCGATGCGGTGCAAGGGGAGGATCTTGGACGCGTGCACGATGGCGGCGTCGAGACCGGCCTCGGCGGCTTCGTGGAGAAAGACGCTGTTGAGGACCTGTCGGGCGGCGGGATTGAGTCCAAACGAGATGTTGGAGAGGCCGAGGATCGTGCGAACGCCTGGTAGTTCCACCTTTATGCGACGAATGGCCTCGAGGGTCTCGATGCCATCACGACGTGACTCGATCATGCCAGTCGAAAGAGGCAACGCCAGCGTGTCGATGAAGATGTCGTGGGGATCGAGTCCGTAACGCGATACCGCAAGATCGGTGATCGCTTTCGCGGCGCGAACCTTCCAGTCGGCGTCGCGAGCCTGTCCCTCTTCGTCGATGCACGTCGCCACGACCGCCGCGCCGAACTCGGCGGCGAGCGATAGGAAACTGTCGAGGCGAGTCCCCGGTGCGTCGCCCTCTTCGAGGTTCACGGAGTTGAGCAGAGGTTTGCCACCGAGCCACGTGAGGGCTTGGCGCGCGACCGGCGCTTCGGTCGTGTCAATCATGATTGGCACTGAGGACTGCGTCGAGAGCCGGCTCATGAGTTCGTTCATGTCGCTGACGCCGTCGGCGCCGGTGTAGTCCACGCAGACGTCGAGCACGTGGGCGCCCTCTTTGATCTGTTCGCGACCGATCTCGACGCAAGTGTCCCAGTCGCCTTCGAGCATCGCGTCGCGGAACTTCTTCGAGCCATTCGCGTTCGTTCGTTCGCCCACGAGGAGCACCGACCGGTCCTGCTGGTAGCTGACCGGCGAGTAGATCGACGCGACCGAATGGTCGATGACGGGTGAGCGCTTGGCCGCCGTGAGTGGACGCACCGTTTCGATCACGCGCGTGAGGTGTTCGGGTGTGGTGCCACAACACCCGCCCACGACTTGGACGCCGTATTCGGTAACGAACTTCGCGAGGTGTTCGGCCAGAGCGTCCGGCGTGAGGTCGTAGTGCATCTTGCCGTCGACCACGCTCGGTAGACCAGCGTTGGGCATGCACGACACGGCCATCGGCGCGCTGTCGGAGAGTGTACGTAGCGGCTCGTACATCTCGACGGGTCCCGTCGCGCAGTTAAGTCCAATGACGTCC
The DNA here is from genome assembly GCA_003141815.1 of Acidimicrobiaceae bacterium. GTDB lineage: Bacteria > Actinomycetota > Acidimicrobiia > Acidimicrobiales > RAAP-2 > RAAP-2. Next base: position 43,837 of record PLNQ01000012.1, read on the forward strand.
ACGCCCAGTGGTGACAGTGCCGCGACGGCGGCTCCGATCTCCGTGCCGGGCAACATCCGGCCCGTGAGTTCGATCGTCACTTGAGCTTGAATGGGCACGATCCGACCGTGGCGCGCCATGGCGCGGTGACACGCGGCGATGGCGGCCTTACCCGAGAGCAGGTCGAACATGGTCTCGATGAGCAGAAGGTCGACGCCGCCCTCCAAGAGGCCGTACGCCAACTCTTCGTAACTCGCGGAGAGATCGTCGTAGGAGATTTGGCCAAGCGTGGGGAACTTCGTACCGGGCCCCATCGATCCCGCGACGAACTTCGGTTCGTTGGCGCTGGTGTAACGGTCAGCGGCGCGCCGGGCGATCTGGGCTGAAGCGAGCGCAAGTTCATGGGTGCGCTCGGCGATGCCGTACTCGGCCAAGACCACGGAGAACGACCCGAAAGAGTTGGTCTCAACGACGTCCACCCCCACGTCGAAGAACGAGCGATGGAGCGCCTCGACGACGTCAGGTCGCGTCACGCTCAGAATTTCGTTGCAGCCCTCGAGAGCCGGGCCCCCAAAATCGTCCGCGCTGAGATGTCGAAGTTGGAGATTCGTGCCCGTCGCGCCGTCAAAGATCACGACGTGATCGGCTAACGCCTTCAGATAAGGATCATCGCCACTGGGGCGAGCAAACGGCGGTCGAAGAGTTGGCTCCATTGGTTCATCAGGTTACTGGGGATGCCTTCGTTCACTACGCTGAAGAAGTGAAGATTTACACGCGCGGCGGTGATGACGGCACCACGGGGCTCTACTTTGGCGGTCGAGTTGCGAAGAGTGCAGAGCCTGTTGAAGTCAACGGTGCGGTCGACGAGGCACAGGCGACCCTCGGTTGGGCGCGGTCACTCAGTGAGCCGGGATCACGTCTTAACGAACTCTTGATCACGCTCGAGCGCGATCTCTGGGTACTCATGGCCGAGGTCGCAACGCTACCCGCGAATCGCCACAAGCTCGTCGCGGAGAAGTCGTTGGTGACGCCTGGCATGATCGTACGTCTCGAAAATGAGATCGACGCGCTGTCCGGTGAGATCGAAATGCCCAAGGAGTTCGTCGTCCCTGGAGAGACGCAACTCTCGGCGGCCCTGGATGTCGCGCGCACGGTCATCAGACGCGCCGAGCGCGTGGCCGTCGGTTACCCGCTCGAAGACTCGGTCGTCAATGCCTACCTCAATCGCCTCAGCGATCTGGCGTGGACGATGGCCCGCTGGGCGGAAGGACCGCATCACCGAACCGCACGGGTTCACGACTAGGAAAAGGTTGCAATGACACGAACGGCACGCATCTCGTCGATCAAAGAGGCACTCACGCAGTCGACGATCGCATTGCCGGTGCTCTTCAAGGACGGGGTCGGCACGATCAGTGACGCAATACCGCAGAGTCTTGGCGGTCAGGAGATTCCCCGCACCCTCACGAAAGAGTGGTGTGCGCGCCAAGGTCTGAAAGAAGACGTGGGGAGTTCAGTAGTCCTGCGATCGCTCCAGAGTTCGAACGTGGCCTTCGTCTCGCTTGGTTCGAGTGACCAGGATGCCAACGCCTATCGACTCGCCGGTGCGGGTGTCCTTCGCGCGACGGGCGAAGGTTCGATTGCCTTTCTGTTGCCCACGGACGGCCTTCGCGACCCCTCGGGCGTCGCCCAAGCGCTGAGTGAAGGCGCCTTGCTCGCGTCGTACAGTTTCAAGAATCAGAGCGCCGACACGACGTTCGACGTCGTGCCCATTGGCGTCCCGCTGCCCACGGTGGCGGTGCATGACGACGTCACACGAGGCGTGGAGCGTGGCGTGATCATTGCCGACGCCGTCAATTGGGCAAAGTTCCTCGTGGATTCACCGCCGGGCTTCATGGCGCCCAAGTTGCTCGCGAACGAGATCGACGAACGCCTCGAAAGTGACGAACACGTCAGCGTCGAGATTTGGAACGAGTCCAGGATTAGGGACGAGCGCCTTGGCGGGTTGCTCGGCGTGGGACAGGGCTCCGCGCAACCAACGCGCCTCGTGTACGCCACCTACAATCCCCAGGCCGGTGTTGCTATTCCTCACGTGGCGTTGGTTGGCAAAGGCGTGACCTTTGACTCGGGAGGACTCTCCATCAAGTCCGGTGACGGAATGATGAACATGAAGACCGACATGACGGGCGCGGCAGTCGTCATGGCCGTCATTTCACTCGCGAGTCGACTCCGTCTGAACGTTCGCGTAACCGCGATCGCTCCCTTAACCGAAAACCTCCTCGGTGACAGGGCCACCAAGCCCGGAGACGTCCTCACCATTCGCAACGGCATGACCATCGAAGTGCTCAACACTGACGCGGAAGGTCGACTCATCTTGGCCGATGGCATCAGCCTCGCCGCGGAGACCAATCCGGACGCGATCATCGACGTAGCCACGTTGACCGGGGCGCAGTCCGTCGCCTTGGGTGACGAAGTGGGCGCGATGTTTGTCTCGGACGATGGACTGGCGGACCGCTTGGCCGCGGCGAGTTCACGGAGCGGCGAAGCGCTGTGGCGCATGCCGCTCGTTGAGAGTTACGAGTCGCATATCGAATCCGACATCGCGGACATGAAGAACATTGGCAAACCTCCGAAGGCCGGCGCGATCTCCGCGGCACTTTTACTGCGACGCTTCACGGACGGACGGCCGTGGGCACATCTCGACATCGCCGGACCGGGTCGTTCGGACGCCGCGCGAGGGTACGTGACCAAGGGCGCAACGGCGTTCGCCACGCGGACCTTGGTCGAGTATCTCGTCGCACTTTCGAACGGCTCGAAGGGCTAGGGGTTCAGTCGCCGGACCCTCTCGAATCGCGTCGGTACTGGGCGCTTCAGCGAATTCGACGCAACGTCCGCGCCGTCACTCCGACCGACGAAGACGGTGGCGAAGAGCTCTTCGTCGTCGATACCGGCCCACCGCAATACCTCCTCGTTGTTTCGAAAGTTGCCCCAGATCGCGGCCTGCCAAGTGCTCTCTTCAAGCAAGAGCAGTAACGCCATCGTTGTCATTGCGGCGTCGGTGTGCCAGTAGGGAAGTGGCCAGTTTTGCCGATCGCTCAATCCGGACGCCATCTTGTCGGCTTCGCCGTAGCGGGTGAGATAGTCCTGGGGGCGGGTCGTGACCAAGACGACGCCGCCGGCTCGAAGTATTCCCTCGTACCGGCGCGAACTCGCTCGCCACGCTTCGTCGGATGCCACGTCGACGTAGGCCGCGACGTGCTCAGCGCCCAGTGTGTAGAGACGAACGCCCGCACTGTTGCCGGCCGTCGGTGACCAGAGCGCCTCGGCGCAGAGTTCGTCCAGCCAGGCTTCATCCACGGGGGTGCCGTCAAAGGATCGCGTCATGCGTCGACGGGCAAGTAGGTCACGAAGTTCCACGCGTTGGGTTTAGCAGGTGGAGCGAATTGGATTGTTGACCCAGCGGGTAAGATTTAAGCACTGAAAAGGAGCGTCCCTTGCCATCACCGCGAGACTTACTGAACGCCGCCAAGGCCGAGATCCGTGAGATCGACCCCCAAGAGGTCGCGGCGCACCTCGCCGACTACACGTTGCTCGACGTGCGCGAACCCGACGAGTACGAACAAGGTGCGGTGCCCGGCGCGGTGCACGTGCCCCGGGGACAACTCGAGTTTTCTGTCGAAGGACGACTCCGCGACAAGACCGCGCCCGTCGCGGTCTACTGCGCCGGAGGAACGCGCAGCGCCTTCGCCGCGAAGACGCTCCAAGACCTCGGCTATACCGACGTGGTCTCCATCACCGGCGGCTTCAACAAATGGAAGGACGAAGGTCTCGTGTGGAGTACACCACGCACGATGACCCAAGACCAGCGCATTCGCTACGCCCGTCACCTACTCCTCCCCGAAGTCGGTGAGAAAGGTCAGTTAAAGCTTCTCGACGCGAAGGTCCTGCTGCTCGGTGCGGGCGGACTGGGTTCTCCCGCCGCCCTCTATTTCGCCGCGGCCGGTGTGGGCACCATTGGCATCATCGACATGGACGTCGTGGACTCGTCGAACCTACAGCGCCAGATTCTTCACACAATGGACCGCGTCGGGATGCGAAAGGTCGACAGCGCCAAAGCGGCGCTGACGGCGATGAACCCCGACGTAGAAGTCCTCACCTACGACGTGCGACTAGGCGCGGACAACATCTTGGACATTATCGACGGCTACGACGTCATCGTGGACGGCACCGACAACTTTCCCACGCGTTACTTGGTGAACGACGCGTCGCTCTTGAAGCGCATCCCAGTCGTGCACGGTTCAATCTTCCGTTTCGACGGACAAGTCACCGTCTTCAACCCTTACGTCGGGCCGTGCTACCGCTGCATGATCCCCGAGCCACCGCCCGCCGAACTCGCGCCGAGTTGCGCTGAGGCGGGCGTCCTCGGTGTTTTGCCTGGCATCATCGGCTCACTGCAGGCAGTTGAGGCCATCAAGTTGATCCTCGGCTTGGGTGAACCACTGGTGGGCCGACTACTCACCTACGACGCGCTCGAGCAGTCGTTTCGCACCTTCAAGGTGCGCCGCGACCCGGAGTGCCCGGCTTGTGGCGACAACGCGGGGCCAATTCAGATCGCTGAGTACGACGATCTATGCATGCCCCACCCGGTGCATGCCTAGGCCATGACGACGATCGTGCTGGCGAACTTGTCGTGCAGGGTCTGACGCCGTGGATCGACGAGTAAGTAGAGATTGTCGATGAGTGCGATGGCCACCACCGCGTAGGCCCAACCGTTCCCGGCGAGCTCGAAGGAGCCGTAGGTGGTGACGAAACCCCAGCGAAGGCAGGCTTGGCGAAAGGTGATCATCGTGCCCGTGCGCGCGTCGCGCACGCGCGTGCTCGCGACGCGCCCGCCGAGCGTCTGGCCCGCGGGTCCACTGAGGAAGCCAATCACGTACCCGCCGGTGAGCGCGAATCCCGCGATCCAGGCAGTCGCGACGTTGCTCAGCGCCGCGACGAAGGCGAAGATGACGACCCCGGGGATGACGAGTAGCAGATCATCGGCGAAGCGCGAACCCGCCCGACGCCAGAATCCCGCGAGCACCAACCCCGTCGTCGGGTCGTCTCGACCACTGGGCGACGGGGTGTGATTGACGCCACAGACCGGGCACCTGATCGTGTCGATCTCGGATCCGCAGTTGGAGCAGTACATCTCTCTATCTTGGTCGGCGCCGCGCGCTGTACGGGAATACCCGTGCTGTGTTCAGAGGTTCGTCAGCCTTCGCGCCGCGACACGCAACGCCTAACCTTTGATTTGTGAGCACGAACGAGCGATTTACCGATTCGGGCATTGAAATCAAGACGGTCTACCGCGGGGCGGATTTAAAGGACTTCGACGAACAGACCCAGCTCGGCGAGCCCGGTGCGTACCCCTATACCCGCGGGGTTCAGGAGACCATGTACCGCGGCAAGCTCTGGACGATGCGCCAGTACGCCGGTTTCGGCACGGCCGAAGCCACCAACGAGCGCTTCAAGTTCCTCTTAGGTGCCGGCCAGACTGGCCTCTCGTGCGCCTTCGACCTTCCGACGCAGATGGGCCTTGACGCCGATCACGCACGCGCCGAAGGTGAAGTCGGCAAGGTGGGCGTGGCCATCTCGTCAATTGACGACATGCGCCTCTTACTTAAGGACCTGCCGCTCGACAAGGTCACCACGTCGATGACCATCAACGCGACGGCGTCAACGTTGTTGTTGCTGTATCAGTTAGTCGGAGAAGAACAGGGCGTGCGAGGCGATCAGTTGCGCGGCACGATCCAGAACGACATCTTGAAGGAGTACGTCGCGCGCGGCACGTACATCTACCCGCCGCGCCAGTCCATGCGCCTCGTGGTGGACACCTTCGCCTACTGCGCCAAGGAGATGACGCAGTGGAACACGATCTCGATCTCCGGCTATCACATCCGTGAAGCCGGATCGACGGCCGTCCAGGAGATCGCCTTCACCCTCGCCAATGGCGTCGCGTACGTCGAGGCGGCCCTCGCCGCCGGCTTGGCGTTGGACGATTTTGCCCCGCGGCTGAGTTTCTTCTTCAACGCCCACAACAATCTTTTCGAAGAAGTTGCAAAGTACCGCGCCGCGCGGCGACTATGGGCGTCGATCATGCGTGATCGATTCGGGGCGACCGACGCGAAATCTATGACGCTTCGATTTCACACCCAGACCGGCGGCTCGACTTTGACGGCGCAGCAGCCCGAGAACAACATCGTGCGAACGACGATCCAGGCGCTCGCGGCGATCCTCGGCGGCACGCAGTCGCTGCACACCAACGGCTTCGACGAGGCGCTGGGACTACCGACCGAACGAGCGGCCAAGCTCGCGCTGCGAACCCAACAGGTCCTCGGCTACGAGTCGGGCATCGCCGACACCGTCGACCCCTTGGCCGGTTCCTACTACGTCGAGTCACTGACGAATGAAGTGGAGCGACTGGCGCGAAAGTACATCGAAGCGATCGACGAACGCGGGGGAGCTGTTGCCGCTATTGAGTCGCACTACATGCAAGACGAGATCGAATCGGCGGCCTACGAATTCGCCCGTCGCGTCGATCGTGGCGACAAGGTCGTCGTCGGCGTGAACCGTTTCGAAGAGAGTGACACGACCAAGGCCGACGTCTTTCCGATCGATGAAGAACAACAACGAGCGCAAATCACTCGAGTGAAGGCGCTCAAGATGACGCGCGACAACGACGCCGTGCGCGTCGCGCTGGAAGACCTCGCAAACGCCGCGCGCGGAACCCAAAACGTGCTGTATCCGATGAAGACGGCGCTGTCGAGCATGGCGACCCTCGGGGAAGTGGCTGACGTACTGCGCGCTGAGTTCGGGGTCTACACGCCGAGCTAGCGAGCGAGCGGTTCGTGGAAGTGGGTCACCACGGGACGCTCGACGTAGAACGGGTGCGTCAATTCACGCCACCGTTGAAAGTCCTCGGTCTCGCGCCAGGCCATATGCGCCTCGATCGTCGACCAGCGGATCAGCAGCAGGTACAGCGAACCGTCTTCCTCCTGGCGACGGAACTCACCGCCGAAGCAACCCGCGGCCGTGTCCAAGATCGGGAGCGCCTGACGCGCGGACGCCTCGAACTCATCTTCGCGTCCGGGCGTCACCGCCACCACCACGTGTTCGAGCATCATGCGCGGGCCATCAATCGGGCGCGCAGTTTCTCATCGTTCGCGACGCCAATCGCAGTATGGGCGAGGGCGATCGCTCCGGTGAGGACCGCGCGATCGGCCTCGGGAGTGATGCACGCCGCAGTGAATTCGGGTTGATGATTCACGGCTCCATTGGTAGGAATCATGAGCATCGGGTGAATCGAAGGCACCACTAACGAGACGTTGGCCATGTCCGTGGAGATTGCCGGTCGGTCGACTCCCTCGTCGTCGAGCGTAAAGCTGCGACCAAGTGCTTCGGCGGCGACACGGTAGTGCGACAGGATGTCGGGATCGGATTCCATGTGCGAGAACGCGCTACCGATCTCTTCGATGCGCAGCGAAGCACCGGTAGCCAGCGCCCCGGCTTCGAAGCAGGCGTTGATCCGAACGCGCAATTCGGCCAGCCGATCACTCGTGAGTGAACGCGCCATGAACCGTCCGCTGGCGCAACTCGGGATGATGTTCGCCGCCGAACCGCCTTCGACCACGATGCCGTGGACGAGGTCGCCGGGACGCAATTGCTGACGCAAGAGACCGATTGCCACTTGGGAAATCGTCAGGGCGTCGAGGGCGTTCACTCCGACCCAGGGCGCCGCCGCCGCGTGCGCCGCTTTCCCTTCAAAGGTGACGTCAAAGTGGTCGACCGCGAGACAGAGAGCGTCGAGTCGTTCGGTGGGGAAGGGGTGCACCATCATGGCGGCGTGGACGTCATCGAAGTAGCCGGCGTTGATGAGGTCGATCTTGC
>PLNQ01000065.1 GCA_003141815.1 Acidimicrobiaceae bacterium
CGGGGACAAGCTCCGGTACTGGACGTGGAGGGGAGGTAAGACCCGCGCAGCAGAAACTTGTTGCAACGGCACACCCCGACGAAGCGTCAACTGAAACGCCACCAGCAGTCGGCGCGTAGGAGATACTTCGGTTCAGATCTCGGTGTGGTGCGTAGTTTGCCGTACTCCACGACCAACCGAGTTTGCCGAATGGGCGTTCGCATTACGAGATCGTGGCGACTCCTTCGGCACGTCGACGTCGATCGGGCAAGCGTTGGCCGAAGACAAGGTTGCGCGTGACGAGTGGACGATGTCAACGACGTTCGACGATCGATTTCCGCGAGGGTGACGCGTGTGCGAGACCGCGGCTAGTTGGAGTTGCAGCCTCAAAAGTCGACGTAGGTCGGCAAGAGGTGATGGCCGCAGTACTTCAGACGTGAAGCGCTTCGCCACTCACCAGTGGCCGTGTCGTAGTGAACTATTTCAGTGACGCCAATCTGTTGCACGCCCGTGCCCACCGTCGCCCAGAGATAGCCCCAGGACCCGACACAACCGAAACTTTCCACACTTTGCACCTTGAGTGGTCCGGTATAGGGCGCCGCCAACGCTGACGCGTCACAAGGCGTCGAGAGGGGAAACGAAGTCGCGGCCGACGAAGTCTTGGCTATGGCGACACCGAGTGCCGCAAGGAGCACGACGACGGCAAGGGGGCGAGACCATTTCATACTCGCAGTTCAGCACACTGCGTGACGTGAGACCGCTACCGCGCCAACAACTCCACGAAGAGCGTGCTGAGCGACGATCCCCAGACTGTCTCGTCAATCGGGTCGTTCGAGATGTCGTCGAGGGAACGTCCGAAAATCAGGATTTGAAACAAGACTGATAAGAACGCCGCTGGCACGTCGTCGCGAAGCCACTGTCGTTGCTGGGCGAACTCGGTAAGACGTACCAAGTCGGCCGTGAGACGGGCCTGCGAGGCGCCGATGAGTTTGTTGAGTTCTGGTCGCGTCGAAGCGGCAGCGATGATCCGAATGCGCAACGCGCGACGATTCTTTCGTTCGGGTCCCGATGACATCGTGGCCACGATGGGTCGCATCACCGCGACGTACTCGTCGAGCGATTGCGCCGTGTCGTGGACCTGTTGAAACAAGATGAGGTCTTCGTCAATTAGTTGCGTAAAGATCATGTCGTATGCCGCGTCGATGACGCCCTCGCGCGAACCGAAGTGGTGGTACACCGAGCCGTAGTTGACACCCGTGGCCTCACATATTTCCGGTATACGAATGAGCATCTCATCGGCCGTCATCAGGCGTTCCGAGACCGCTTCGAGAACGGCCTGCATCACAGGTGCTGATCGACTCTGCTTGGACATTCAATAATAATAATCCCCGCAACGTAAAATATGACTGGTCGGCTCAACATTTCGTTGAGCGATCGTCACTCGACGTTGTCCTCTGAGCACACTCTCAGGTACGTTCGCAACGGCGACACAACTTTTCATCATCAGATTGATGTCGTGATCGTTTTGTTCGTCGGGGTACAGGACGAAGTGTCGACGCGACTTGGCGATTCGTCGCTGCGTCCGCTCAGTTCGGAATATTCGTGCTGAGGAGTTCTCGTATCCGAGTACGCCAGTCGAGGTCTTCGGTACTGGCGCCTCGCTCGTGCACCGCGCGTCGTTCTTCACGTAGCGTGGCGGCGACTTCACCCAAATTGTTCGGCAGACGTTGTGCGGCGAGGGTGCGGATCTCTTGGGCGAGCGCGGGCGCGGCGCCTTCAGTCGTGACCGCGATGGTCACTTCACCCTGGCGATGCAGCGCCATGAAGTAGAAACTCGATCGAGCAGGATCGTCCACCACGTTGAGCCAGATCCGCTCGTCACGAGCTTCGGCGACGATCTCGTCATTGACCGCAAGATCGCCGATCGCCGACACTACGAGGTGGAATCCGCGAAGATCACCTCGTTGGTACCGACGTTCCTCCACGTAAGCGACGCCCTCGGGTACTGGCGCGATGAACGCCTCAGAGATCATCGTGACCGTCGCGGCCGCCTCGATGAGTTGCTCGGCCTTTCTCGCTCCTACGCGACCCGCCCCCACCACGAGGACGGGTACCGACTCGAACTTAAACGCGAGGGGCAACATCTCAGAGCAGAGCGACGTCAAATAGGTGCAGCGAGCGCAAAGCAAAAGAGGCGACGCCCCCGACCACGATGATGGCGGGCGGGCGCACGTCGAAGTTCGCCAAGTCCTCAAGCGCACCGCGCGTCGTTCGCTGTTGGCCGGTCCACGCCTGCTCGACGACCGCGACGGGTGTCCCGGCGCTAAGGCCGCCCTCAATGAGCTGAAGGGCAATCGTTCGGCGATACTCCACCCCCATCAAGATAACGAGCGACAACTCGGGATTGGCGAGTGAACGAAAGTCCGTCGCGTCGCCGTGCGCGCCGCGCGCGCTCACGATGGTCACGCCACGACTCACGCCGCGGTGAGTCACCGGGATGCCCGCCGCCAGCGGCCCGGCGAGTGCCGAACTGAGGCCGGGCACCACGTCACAGGCCACGCCCGCTTCGTGCAGCGCGAGCAGTTCTTCGCCGCCGCGACCAAAGACGAAGGGGTCGCCACCCTTGAGTCGCACGACCGTTTCGTAACGATGAGCAAGGCTCACGAGGAGCTCGTTGATCGATTCTTGACTCGACGAATCACCAGGCGCCTTGCCCACGTCCACGATCTGCGCTTCAGGGTTTACGAAATCCATGACGGATTCGTCGACCAGTCGATCGCGCACCACGACGTCGGCTTCACCGAGCAGTCGCGCGGCGCGGACGGTCAAAAGGTCGGCGTCACCGGGACCAGCGCCGACGAGGTAGACGGTCACGAGAAACCAACCCTCGTCACGAAGTCGCCAAAAGTCTCCTCGGCATCGGCTTCGCTGCCCCAGCGATCGAAGAGCGGCCCGAGAATTTCTGGAATGTCCGCCAACTTCACCTTTTCTTGGAAAAGCGAAGCCAGTCGATTTCCCTTCGTTCCGCCACCCAAGTAAATGTCGTAGGTCGACTTCGTTCGACCCACCACACCGATCTCGGCGATCGCGGGACGCGCGCAGCCGTTCGGGCAGCCAGTCAGTCGAAGTTGCAGTGGTCGTCGTCCGAGTTGACGGCGTTGCAACGCGTCCTCGAGTCCGCTCACGAGATCGGGCAAAACGCGCTCGGACTCGGTGAGCGCCTGACCACACGTCGGCAGCGCGGGACATGCCATCGCGTGGCGCTCGATGTTGCCGAGCTCTTCGTCGAGGCGCACGTGGTGTTCTCGAAGCAGCGCGTCGATCGCGTCACGATCGTTTGCTCGAACGCCACTGACGATGAGGTCTTGCTGGGCGGTGATGAAGAAGGTCACGGCGTAGCGCTCGGCGATTTGGCGAAGCGCGCTCTTGAGAGTGGCGCCTCCTTCGACGTCCTTCACGCGGCCCGCGCCGACACGAATACCCACCTGCCACCTGTCATTCGGCAACACACGCCATCCCAAGTGATCATCGGCGTCGAAATCCTCCGGGAGCGCGAGCGGCGCGCGCAGGTTATGGCCGAGACGCTGCTCCACTTCAGCCCGGAAGACCACGAGGCCGAGATCGGCGACCACGTACTTCATGCGCGCGCGCTTACGATCCGTTCGATCACCCAAGTTACGATAGGTCGCGATGATTGCGGCTATGACCTCTTCGACCTCTTCGTTCGTCACGAAGGTCAACGGTTCGGCCAGGCGCGCGAAGGTGTCGGCGTTGGCGTAGGAACGACCGAGTCCCCCACCAACGAGCAAGGTAAAGCCCGCCCCGAAGTCGGGGTGTTCACCAGGGATGAGTCCGACGTCTTGGGCGAAGACGTCCACGCAATTGTCGCGCGGGTGCGACACGGCGATCTTGAACTTTCGCGGCAGGTAGGTGTCCCCGTAGAAGGGGCGTTCCTTGATCTCTTCGCGCGACGCTGCTTTTTCGCCGTTGACGAAGATCTCCCAGTGTGCTTCTGACGTCGAACGAAACGTCTCGCGCAGTTGGAGCGCGATGCCTTCCAAATGGCCGTGGCCGTTCTCTAAGTGAAGATTCGGGCACGTCACCACGTTTCTCACGACGTCACCGCACCCGCCAAAGGACGACAGGAACTGTCGGTCCAGGCCTTTCGCGAGGTCGCGCAGATCGCCCTTAACGACGCCGTGGAACTGCACCGCCTGGCGCGTCGTCAGTCTTATGGAGCCGTCGGCGATCGTCGAAGAGATCTCGTCCAGGCCGAGCCACTGCTCGGGCGAGAGTCGACCGCCCGGCACGACGACGCGGATCATGAAGATGTAGTCCAGCGTTTCGCCGGCCAGAGCCCGGGCGCGGCGAACGTCGCGTTGGTCCTGGGCGT